>DCCL01000243.1:337-10192 GCA_002313795.1 Faecalibacterium prausnitzii | reverse complement strand
TCTGGCCCGCGGAGCGAACAGCCATCTTATGGCAGCAGAAACCTGACCCCCGCTACAGGCGAGAGATACCGCTCATCTTATAAGCAAAAACCTTGTGCCAGCAGAAAACCCGCCCCCCGCCACAGGCGGGAGATGCCGTTTCCCTTATAAAAAACTTGTGCAAGCTGAAAGCACCCTCACCCCAAACATCCCCCTCACCAAAACATAAACGCCTTATAAAATCCCTCCAAACCTGTATTTTACGCCGTAAAATTATCAAGAACCGGTTCAAAAAGCTGCGCTGATGTGCTATACTAGACCGTACAGGAGACTTGCTGAAGGGAAAACGGCAGGTCTTGACCTCAAAATGTTCCATGTGGAACAAATCTTTTTCCCGGAAGGAAGCAAGTTGCATGGCAAAAATAGTTGCTGTTGCAAACCAGAAGGGTGGCGTGGGTAAGACCACTACAGCCGTCAATCTCTCGTCCTGCGTGGCAGCATTGGGTAAAAAAGTGCTCATCGTCGATCTTGACCCGCAGGGCAACACCACCACCGGCTATGGCATCTCCAAGCGGAGCGTGGAGATCGGTACATATGAGATATTGATTGGAGAGGCCGACGCGCGTCAGGCTATCCGCAAAACAGAATACCGCACCGATGTCATCGGCTCCAACACCCGGCTTGCGGGCGCGAGCCTTGAGATGATCGACCTGCCGGGCCGCGAGAGCCGCCTGCGCAAGGCGCTGGCTCCTATCCAGAAAGACTACGATTTCATCTTTATCGACTGCCCGCCCAGCCTTGACCTGCTGACCCTCAACGGCCTGTGTGCCTGCGACAGCGTGCTTATCCCAGTGCAGTGCGAATATTATGCACTGGAAGGTCTGTCGGAGCTGGTCAGCACCCTTAAAACCATCCGCAAGAAATATAACTCTTATCTGGACATCGAGGGCGTGGTCTTCACCATGTTCTCGGTCCGCTATAACCTGACGGTGCAGGTGGTGGAGCAGGTCAAGAAATACTTTGGCTCCAAGGTCTATAATACCACCATCCCTCGCAGCATCCGCATCTCGGAGGCCCCCAGCTATGGCCTGCCCATCAACTTCTATGAGCCGAAGGGCAAGGGCAGCGAGGCCTATATGGATCTCGCCATCGAGTTCGTAAAGAAGAACCGGCCCGCTGAGCCTGAATCAAAACGCCGCCGCTCCAAAGCCAAAAAGGCAGAGCCTGTGGAGACTATGGGGCTGGCTGACATCGGCGAAGCAGAAGGCTGAGGGGAGAGAAAAGAGTAATGGCAAAAGGAAGAGGAGGACTGGGCCGGGGGCTGGAAAGTCTGTTTGAGGACGCCGCCCCCAGTCTGGAGTCGGATACCAGAATAGAATCACTGCCCCTGCGGGAGATCGAGCCGGACCCCGGCCAGCCCCGGAAGACTTTCGACGAAGAGACGCTGGCGGAGCTTTCGGCCAGCATCGCAGAGCATGGTCTGCTGCAGCCCATCGCGGTGCGGCCCCGGGCATCCGGCGGTTATCTCATCGTGGCAGGCGAGCGCCGTTGGCGGGCCTGCCGGATGGCGGGGCTCAGTGAGGTGCCGGTCATCATCAAGGATGTGACCGACGAACAGGCCATGGAACTTGCACTGGTGGAGAACCTGCAGCGGGAAGACCTGGACCCGGTAGAAGAAGCCGCAGGCATCCGGGAGCTGATGACCCGTTGCGGCCTGACCCAGGAACAGGCGGCCCGGAAGCTGGGCAAGAGCCGCAGCGCACTGGCCAACAGCCTGCGTCTGCTGAGTCTGCCGGAATCGGTACTGGAGTTGCTCAAAAGCGGCTTCATCACCATGGGCCACGCCAAGGTCATCCTTGGCCTGCCTACGCCGGAACTTCAGGAGCAGGCGGCCCAGATGATCGCGGACAACCAGCTGAATGTCCGTCAGGCTGAGGCCCTCTGCAAAAAGCTGGCAAAGCCTGCAAAAGAGCCGGCAGCGGCACCGCTGCCCAGTGCTCTGCCGGTGGAAGTGGAAGAAAGCCTCAAGCAGGCCCTCGGCAGTGAAGTCCGGGTGGCCTACCACGATGGCAAGGGAAAGCTGACCGTTCATTTTTATTCGGATGACCAGCTGAGGGCCTTTGCTAACCTGCTGGGTCAGTATCAGACCGAACAGTGACAAAAGCGTACCAAGGCGGGGAACACCGCCTTTGAACGGCACAGCGGGGGACAAGCCTGCTGTGCAAAGCAATAGAGTATAAGGAGAGTTATCATGCTTGACATCAAATTTGTCCGCGACAATCCGGATGCGGTCAAGGAAAACATCAAGAAGAAGTTCCAGGATGCAAAGCTGCCCCTCGTTGATGAAGTCATCGAGAAGGACGCCAAGTATCGTGAGTGCCTGAAAGAGGTCGAGTCCCTCAAGGCTGCCCGAAACAAGCTGAGCAAGGCCAACGGCCCCCTGTTCGGCCAGCTGAAGAAGTGCACCGACGAAGCAAAGAAGGCTGAGCTGCAGGCCCAGATCGACGCCAACAACGCCGCCGTCAAGGCCGACGCTGACAAGATGGCAGAGCTGGAGGCCGAGGAGGCAAAGCTCTCTGCACGCATTCAGGAGATCATGTACACCATCCCCCAGATGATCGACCCCAGCGTGCCCATCGGCCCGGATGACAGCTACAACGTGGAGGCTCAGCGCTTCGGCGAGCCCGTCGTGCCCGATTTCCCCATCCCGTACCACACCGAGATCATGGAGAGCTTCGACGGCATCGATATGGACGCCGCAGGCCGCGTAGCCGGCAATGGCTTCTACTATCTGCTGGGCAACATCGCCCGTCTGCACGAGGCTGTTCTGGCCTATGCCCGCGACTTTATGATCAATAAGGGCTTCACTTACGTCATCCCGCCCTTCATGATGCATGGCAACGTGGTGCAGGGCGTCATGTCCTTCCCGGAAATGGACGCTATGATGTATAAAATTGAGGGAGAAGATCTGTACCTCATCGGCACCAGTGAGCACACCATGATCGGCCGCTTCATCGACCAGACCATCGACGAGAGCAAGATGCCTCTGACCCTGACCTCCTACAGCCCCTGCTTCCGCAAGGAGAAGGGTGCCCACGGCATTGAGGAGCGCGGCATCTACCGTATCCATCAGTTCGAGAAGCAGGAGATGATCGTTGTCTGCCGCCCCGAGGAGAGCGCCGACTGGTACGAGCGTCTGTGGAAGATGTCTGTTGAGCTGTTCCGCAACATGGAGATCCCCGTGCGTCAGCTGAACTGCTGCTCCGGCGACCTGGCCGACCTGAAGGTGAAGAGCTGCGACATCGAGGCATGGAGCCCCCGTCAGCAGAAGTATTTCGAGGTCTGCTCCTGCTCCAACCTGGGCGATGCACAGGCACGCCGCCTGCACATCCGCATTAAGGGCAAGGATGGCAAGACCTATCTGGCCCACACCCTGAACAACACCTGCGTGGCACCTCCGCGTATGCTCATCGCCTTCCTGGAGAACCATCTGCAGGCCGACGGCAGCGTGACCATCCCCAAGGTGCTGCAGCCCTATATGGGCGGCCTCGAGGTCATGGTGCCCACCAACAAGAAGTAAGCCGGTTTTGCACCGTTTCCCTGCAATAAGTTGAAAACTCCCGCAGCATATCCGTTTTTCGGGTAAGCAGCGGGAGTTTTTGTATGTGCGGCGGAGGGTACCCGGAGCCAGAAAAAATTTGCAGTTTTTTTCGAAAAAGCTGTTGACAAATCTCACTTTGTTGGATATAATAATAAAGCACCGTTTGAGTGTACCAAGTAAATATGGCGGTATAGCTCAGTTGGCTAGAGCATTCGGTTCATACCCGAAGTGTCACCGGTTCAAATCCAGTTACCGCTACCACATTACAGAGTTTCGCTAAGATAAGGGGGACGGTCGTCCGCAATAGTGGATGATGGAAGTCGGAGGTTTTAGCGAAGCTCTGTATTTATAAGGCCCGTTGGTCAAGCGGTTAAGACACGGCCCTTTCACGGCTGTAACATGGGTTCGATTCCCGTACGGGTCATAAAAATCCTCTGCACGATGTGCAGAGGATTTTTTTATTTGACCTGTGCGGGAATCGAACAGGGCGGCGGCGCATAGCGCCGTAAGCAATCAGCCCAGTG
The DNA here is from genome assembly GCA_002313795.1 of Faecalibacterium prausnitzii. GTDB lineage: Bacteria > Bacillota > Clostridia > Oscillospirales > Ruminococcaceae > Faecalibacterium > Faecalibacterium prausnitzii_L. Next base: position 6,088 of record DCCL01000243.1, on the reverse strand, counting down.
AGCTGTTGCTTAGCCCGCGGGTTCCAATCTGTAGGAACGTCTACCGTGGTTACTAATGCTTATGGGTGTTTTGACCCATATATGGATCAAACAAAAACCCACCCCCGTCTGTCGATAGAAACAGGCGGGGGTGGGTTTTTATCTTATACAGAACAATAAAATTGTCACTTACGGTCTCAGTCCCATGCCGCCTTCCAGCGTCAGGGTCTCACCGGACATATACTTGAAGTCTGGCATTGCCAGCTGGACGCAGACCCGGCCGATCTCGGTCTCCGGGTTGCCGTAGTGGCCCATGGGCGGCATCTTAACATTGGTCTTGAAGGCGTCGGGGTAAGCCTCCTGGAACTGTTCCAGCTTGGCCGTCCAGGCCAGCGGGCAGACCACGTTGACATTGATGCCGTCTTTGCCCCACTCGGTGGCGGCGACGCGGGAGAGCCCGCGGATGCCCTCCTTGGCGGCAGCATAGGCGCACTGTCCGTAGTTGCCGAAGAGTCCGGCACCAGAGGCAAAGTTGATGACGCTGCCATGCGACTCCTTCAGGTAGGGGTAGCAGGCTTTCATGTAGTAGAACACAGCATACAGGCCGGAATAGAGCGCCAGGTCGAACTGCTCCGTGGTGTGCTCTGCCAGCGGCACGCCGGAGGCCGAAGCCTGCGCGTTGTTGATGAGCACCTGAATGCCGCCGAAGGCCTCTATGGCCTGCTTTACCACATTGGCCACTACGGCCTCGTTGTCGCCGCCTGCGCAGACATCGGCCTGCACGGGCAGCACCTGGATGCCGTAGAGTCGTTCCAACTCTTCCTTGGCGGCTTCCAGTTTCTTGACGTTGCGGCCTGTAATAACGAGGTTTGCGCCCTCTTTGGCGTAGGCGGTGGCGATGCCGTAGCCGATGGAGCCGCAGCTTCCGTCCCGCAGGACAGCGCGCCCCGCGCCGGTGATGATGGCAGTCTTACCAGTCAGAAATCCCATAGTTGCAACCTCCTTGTTTTCACAGCTCTCAACAGTGGGCTAAGCTTGTTTCTGGCCTGAGTATAGCAGGAATGCACGGGAATGTAAAATAGAGCTTTTCAATCGGATACGGTTCTTTTATGGAATGAGTCAGCCCGGCTCACTCCCGGTATTTTTCCATCATATCCTTGAAGAGCACGGCCGGAGAAGGCGGTGTGTAGGTGATGGCGTTGGCTCCGGCCTCGATGGTGGCCGAGATGGTCTCGCCGGTCTTGCCGCCGCTGGCGATGATGGGCACATCCGGGAACTGCTCCCGGATCTTCCGCACGATGCGGGGAGTATCGGTGCTGCACGCCACGTTCAGGATGGAGGCTCCCGCTTCCAGCCGGGCAGCGATGTCGGTGTCCTCCCGGGTCACGGTGATGATGACCGGGATGTCCACCACCCGGGAGACGGCAAGGAGATTCAGGTCGGAGATGGGGGAGTTGAGCACTACGCCCATGGCACCCTGACTCTCGACGTCCTGCGCCAGATTGATGGTGCGCATTCCCTTTGTGGTGCCGCCGCCCACGCCGCAGAATACCGGGATGTAGGATGCCTGAATGATGGCGTGGCTGATGGCCTGCTGGGGCGTGAAAGGATAGACCGCAAACACGGCGTCGGCGTCGCAGTTGCGGATGATGGCAAGGTCGGTGGTGAAGACGAAGCTCTTGAGCCGGCGTCCGTTGACCACGATGCCGCTGGCCGAGTAGACTTCCTGCGGCATCCGGAGGATGTGGCGCAGACGGCTGTCTACGCTGGGGGATGCTTTCTTTTCAGTGCTCATATGCAATGGCCTCCTTTGGGGCGAGAGTCTGATGTGATTGCAACAGTATAACAGGAAGCCATTTCCAGCCCGAAAACAGAAGATGAATTTTCTGCAAAAAATACGGCCCTGCCGGAAGTGTTTTTATCACATTCCCGGCAGGGCTGTAACTGTTATCGATTTTTTTATTCTGCCTTGTGGATATAGGTCAGGATATCTGCTGGCTTTGCAGCCAGTGCGTCGGCACCAGCTGCAGTGAGCTCTGCTTCGCCCCGGAAGCCCCAGAGCGCACCCATGGCGGGCAGACCGGCATTGTGGCCGGTAAGGATGTCCACGTCACTGTCGCCCACGAAAAGGGTGGTCTTCGGGTCAGCGCCGAGGTCGGCCATCAGGGAGTAGACCCCTGCAGGGTCGGGTTTGGTGGGCACGCCGGGACGGCTGCCCCGCACCAGCGAAAAGCTCCCAGCCCCAAAGTAGTGGTCGATGATCTTTCCACAGAATGCATCGGCCTTGTTGGAAAAGACCGCAGTCTGGATGCCTTCAGCATTCAGGGCAGTCAGCAGTTCCGGGATGCCGGGATAGGGGGCCGTTTTGTCCTCCTTGTGGGCATCATACCGGGCCGAGAACTCGGCCAGCGTGGCGGCAAGCCGCTCAGGGCTGCGGGCATTTTCCGGGGAAAAGCGCTCTACCAGCTTGGGGATGCCGTTGCCCACAAAATGCTTGTAGGTCTCCACCGAAAAGGTGGGCCAGCCGTGCTGTTCGCAGACCCAGTTGGCCGCGTCAGCAAGGTCGTCGATGGTGTTCAGCAGGGTGCCGTCCAGGTCGAAGAGAATGGTTTTTATCATGATAAGACTTCCTTTGAGTTATGTTTCCTGTTCCAGTGCACCGAAGCAGGGCAGAGCGTCCCGCAGCGGGATACTACGCACCTTCAGCTGCACCCGGCCCGGCAGGATAAGGGTCAGGGTCAGCCGGTCGTACCGCGCCGCCCAGGGGGACTGAAAAGCCCGCAGGCAGACGTCCGGGTGGAACACGCAGATGCAGTGGAGATAGATGCCGTTTTGCCGCCGCAGGGTCAGCCGCCCCTCCTGCATCCAGATGCCCTCCCGCAGCCAGCCTACCAGCCCGCCAGCCAGAAATACCGCGAACACGGCAGTGGGGATGAGCAGAGTGAGCGTGAGGGCCGGGAGAACGGTGCGGGAGACCAGCACCAGCAGCAGGCAGAGCCCGCAGGGGATGCCGGCAGGTGCAAAGAAGATGGCGCTGCGATGGATGTGGTCGGGTCTGGCGTCCGGGGGCATCCGGAACTCCGGCAGCAATTCCCGGAACAGCTCTTCCTGTCCGGAGCGGTAGACGAAGAGGGGCAGCTCCGGGCGGCAGCTGCCTGCTACCACAAACACAGGCCACCGGTGCAGCAGCCGGGCAAAGGGGGAGACGCGGACATCCGCATAGCTGACCTCCCGGCTCTTGACCCGGATTTCAAACCTCGTCAGCCAGCCGCCCCGGCTCCCCAACTGGTCGGCGGTGTGCCAGACGGTATAATGCACCGTCTGAGAAAAGCTGCGGCCAATGCTGGCCCCGAAGAGCGCTCCGGCCAGCACCAGCATCCAGGCAGCGCCGGCAGGCAGCCAGCGGGCCGTCAGTGTCACAAGAAAATTCAGCCGGGAAAGGGCCAGCGCCTCCGCAGTCAGGGGAAAGGGCCGGGTCTGCCGGATGGCCAAAGCAATGAGCGCCAGAGTGGACACGCCGTTGGCCCCCAGCAGCACCAGCGCGGCCTTTTCATCCCCGGCCGGGGTGTGGCAGACCGGGTCGGAGATGGGCATCAGCCGGTCGGCAAGCTCCTGTGCATCCTCCCGGTAGAGGTAGAGGGTGAGCTTCCGCTTCTCGGGCTGGCCCACCGGATAGAGCACCACCCGGCTGGCCCCGGTGAATCGGAACAGCAATGGCCGCTCAATAGTCAGCGCGGCCAGCTGTTCCCCCCGCAGGACACGTTCCCGCCGGAAGAAGAACTCCCACCGCAGCCGCAGTGCACCGGACTCTTCCAGTTTCCAGCTGCTGGCTTCCAGAAGTACCCAGCTTGCAGCACCCAGAAACAGCAGCAGTGCGGCGTCCTGCCGCAGGGCGGTGAAGAGAGCGCTCGGACGAAATTCCAGCAGCGCATTGAGCAGCGGGATGAGGCAGACCACCACGGTCTTGCGCAGAAAGCGGAGGGCGGCAAGGGGATGGTAGTGCTTTTCCTTGGTCATGGGGCATCCTCCGCCAGAATGTGGGCCAGAGCCGCTGCCTGCGGGGCCGGGATGGCGGGCAGGAACAGTTTTGTCCCCGGTGCCGCCACGATGAGCAGCGAGACGCCGCCCAGACGCAGCAGGGGAGTGCGCAGCAGCCGGACGCCCGTGGCCGCCCGGCGGGAGAGCACCTGCCGCACAGGCAGAGCGATGCCGGAGTGAACAGTCAGGGTCCGAGCGGTCAGCACCGCCGCAAAGCTGCAGGCCCGCGCCCAGATGCAGTAGACCAGAGCGGCCCAGAGCAGGCAGAAGCAGACACCCCAGAACAGACCCTGCCAGAACACGAAAGGCGCAGCAAACAGCCCCGGCACCGCCGCCCAGACACAGAGGACGGCCCGGCCCGAGGGCGGGATGATAACGGCAGTGCGCCGCAGCTCCTGCTCGGTCACTTGCCGCTGAGGCCCCAGGCGTCGGTCAGCAGGTGCAGACTGTCGTCCCGGGTCAGACAGAGAATGTGGTCCCAGGGCAGCAGGACGGTGTTGCCGTGGGGGATGATGAACTCGGTATCCCGGGTGATGCTGACCAGGATGGTGTCGCCGGGGATGGGAATGTCCATGATGGCCTTGCCCGCAAAGATGAAGTTTTCCGGCAGCAGGATCTCGTTCAGGCTGGCCGTGCCGCCGCCCAGAGAGAGCAGCTGACGGATGGTGTCGGTCTCGATCTCCCGCTCCAGAATGTGGCTCAGGTTGTCGGTGCCGCAGACCACGGTATCCACGCCGAGGGTGTGGAGCAGTTCCCGGTTCTTGGGATTGGAAGCCCGGCAGACGGTGCGGTCTACGCCGAACTCCCGCTTGGCGATCTGGCAGGCGATAAGGTTATCTTCATCGGAGCCGGTCACGGCCACAAAGGCGTTGCAGCTGGAAACGTCGGCGGTGCGAAGGGTGTCCACGCTGACAGAGTTGCCGCAGATGACCGGGATATCCAGCATATCGGCCAGCATTCGGCACTGGCTCTCGATGGGCTCGATGATGACGACCTGATGGCGGTTGGCCAGCAGGCTCTGGGCCAGATAGCGGCCCACGCGCCCGCCGCCGGCAATACAAACTTTCATAAAATTACCTCGCTATACAAAATGGAAGATTTATTTTGCCAGAGAACGGAACACGGCCTGTTCGGTGAGGACGGTGGGACAGATGGTGTCCAGCCCATAGGCCTTGTGATACAGGACCTGCAGATGGGGGTCGGAGACGCGGCAGATGACTTTTTCCCGCTGGAAGATGCTTTTGGCGATCTGCGCGGCCATCAGGTTCACCGAGTCGTCCTCGCTGACAGCGGCCACGGCGTCGCAGTTCTCCACGCCGCCCTGCTTGAGGATATCGGGGTCGGTGGGGTCGCCCACCAGAGCGTTGCCGCCGAAGGTATAGTCATCGAAGCCATCCAGCCGCTTGAGCTGTTCGGAATCCTTTTCGATGACGGAGATATCGTGGCCGATGCGTTCGAGATCCCGCACCAGCGATGCGCCCACCTGGTCGCAGCCGATCACCAGAATATTCATGAGATTACCTCGCTGTTATATAAAAATAATAAATAATAGATTGGATAAAAGGGGGTGGAGGGTTGAGGTTTCGCTGGCGCGAAGGTGTCTTTTGGCAAGAAAAACGGCATCACCCGCTTGTAGCGGGGTCAGGTTTTCTGCTGCAAAATGGCTATTCGCTCCGCGGGCCATAGGACGAGAGGGGTGTTTCGACTTCCTCCTCTCATCCTCTGGACTCCACT
>DCCL01000243.1:0-163 GCA_002313795.1 Faecalibacterium prausnitzii | reverse complement strand
TTAACGATCTTGAAGAGGAAGTCAAAGCCACAAAAACCTTGATGTCGCGCCGTTCGGCGCTGACATCTTAACGGTTTTTACGCTTCTCCGATTTACGGTTTCGCCGAAAATCAGAGATGGACTTTGCGTCAGCGCAAGCGTAACACCTGCTGCGAAGCAGCAA
>DCCL01000154.1:12856-13230 GCA_002313795.1 Faecalibacterium prausnitzii | reverse complement strand
CCACGGGTCAGCTTGGTGGTCTTCTTGGTCAGGATGTGGCTGCGGAATGCGTGGCCGCGCTTGATCTTGCCGTTCTTGGTCAGCTTAAAGCGCTTCTTAGCGCCGGAGTGCGTCTTCAGTTTCATCTTAGCCATTTTAGTTTCCTCCTAAAATTAGTCCTTATTGGGTTTCGGGATCAGCAGAATGGACATCGTGCGGCCCTCGAGAACCGGCGGCTTATCCATGCTTGCCTGAGGCAGGGCCTCGGCAAAGCGCTTCAGCACGTCAGCGCCCAGTGCGCTGTGCGCCATCTCACGGCCGCGGAAACGGATCGAGGCCTTTACCTTGTGGCCAGCGGCCAGGAACTTGGCCGTCTGGTTCAGCTTGGTGTTGAA
>DCCL01000154.1:0-12836 GCA_002313795.1 Faecalibacterium prausnitzii | reverse complement strand
TTGAAGTCGTTGGTGTCAATGTTGAGCGAAAGGCGGGTCTCCTTGACTTCGACCACCTTCTGGTTCTTCTTGGCTTCCTTCTCCTTCTTCTGCTGTTCAAAACGGTACTTGCCGTAATCCAGCACTTTGCACACAGGCGGGGTAGCCTGCGGTGCGATCTTGACCAGATCGAGCCCGGCATCTTCAGCAGCGCGCATGGCCACCTGAATGGACACAACGCCCTTCTGCTCGCCGTCTGCACCGATCAGACGAACCTCACGGTCACGGATCTGACCGTTGATCTCCAGTTCCTTCGACTTTCCAGCGGTAGCGATAATGAATGCACCTCCAAACAATAATCCATAGTGTTGCAATATTTGGCATAGAAAACGCGGCCGCCCATGTTCTGGACAGCCGCGCAAATTTCACACAAAGCCGCACCCGTTTCAAAGAACGAATGCTTTTTCGGGTATAGCCCGGGGATTCAAACCCCACAAGGCGAGCGCGGCACGGGCCGTAGCTGCTTTCTTTACTCAGCTATCTTACCACAGCCGCAAGGCCCTGTCAAGCACTTTTTATGCGTTCTTCGCGAAAAATATGATTTTACGCTTCGATCAGCTTTCCCAATGCAAAAGAGTAAATGCCCTTGTAGGTCACCTTCTTCGGGGCGAAGCGCTTATTGATGGCCAGTGCATAGAGATCCAGCTGCGGGCGGTAGGCCTTTAAGAAATCCGCTTCGGCCTTGCGGCGGTCGGTCTTGTAGTCCAGCAGTTCCAGATGGTCCGGGTATATCAGCACCAGATCCGCAATGCCCTGCACCAGCACTTCCGCCTCGGCCGCAGCAGGCTTTCTGCCGGTCTCTGTGTCACCCTGCGCCGCCAGCACAACGGACGCGGGCAGTGCCGTGATGAACGCCAGTTCCCGCAGCACCTGCTGCGCGCTGCAGATCCTTGCAAAGGCCTCGCTTTCCGCAAAGCGGCGGATGCACACGGTGTCCAGCTTTGCGGCGATCTCCGGCACTGTGAGTTGCAGTGCCACCTGCCGGTCCCGCTCGGCAGGGATGGCTTCGTCCAGCGTGCCCTGTGCTTTGGCCTGTGCCAGCGCGGCGAAGTCTGCATGTTCCAGGAACGCGTGCAGTGCCGTGCCCATCTCGGCGGCGGTCAGGCCGTCTTTGGAGAGAAAGGCCGGGCGTTCCAGCGTGGTCTGCTCGGTGGCGTGGACAAGGCTGGTGACACTGACCTTGGCCGGGATGTCTGCCAGCACGGCACCGGGATATCGCCAGTCAAAACCCTTCCGCAGAGCTTCTACCAGAACCGGGTCGGCCTCCGGCAGTGCTTCTTCCGGCTGCTCTTCTTTGGCCTCTTCCTCCGGGGCTGCAGCCTCCTGTATCGTGAGGGCGATGGTGCTTTTCGTGTCCACAAAGGGCAGTTCCAGATTTCCAGCCAGACGGCGCAGCGGCCCGCCGTTGGGGTGGACGAGGAGCGCTGCCCGCAGCCAGTCGGCAAAGCTGCCCGCCTGACTGTTCAGGGTCTCTCCCGCCCCGGCGGCAAGGAACGCCGCGGCTTTCGCAAAGGGGTCGCTGCTTTTGCTGATGCCCAGCGGGATGGTCAGGATGAGCTTATCCTGCGCCCGGGTGAGGGCGACGTAGAGCAGCCGCATCTGTTCGCTCCGCAGCTCCGCAGAGTGGATGTTGGACAGGGCCGCATAGGCGGCAGTCTTATAGGCTCCCTCACCGCCCTCGGGCCGCAGGCGCAGGCCCGCGCCATAGACGCGGTGGAGCAGCACCGGCTGACGGGTGTCTGAGACATTGAACTGCCGGGCCGTGTCGGCTACGAACACCACCGGGAACTGCAAGCCCTTGGAGCGGTGGATGGTCATAATGGTGACGCAGCCGGGCCTTGCCCCGCCGGGTGTCGTCTCCTGCCCGGTGGAGCCTGCCAGCGCGGCCGCATCGATGGCCCGCACCAGACCGGAGATGCCGCCTGCACCCGCACCGGCGCAGAAGGAAGCGAACCGCCGCGCATCCTCCCGGCGGTGCTGTCCGTTCTCCATGGCACCGAGGGCCGCGAGGTAGCCGGTGGAGACAAAGATCTCTTCCAGCAGCTCTTCCACCGGCACGCTCCGGGCCATCCGGCGCAGACCGGTCAGCTTCTGATAAAACCATTTCACCTTCCGGGTGAAATCGTCCTCTTCCCCGCTCTGGACAGCCTGCAGGACAGCGCCGTACAGGCTCATGCGGGAGTGTTTCTGCTTTTCCTGTCCCGGCTCCTGCTCTTTCTGCGCCGCCTGCGAACCGGCCCGGAGCCGAACCAGATCATCGTCCGTGAAGCCGAACACCGGGCCCAGCATGGCGGCGGCCAGATAGATATCCTGCGCCGGGTTGTCAATGACCCGCAGCAGGGCGATGAGGGGCCGGATATGGGGTGCTTCCAGCAGATTTTCTCTTGCATCGGCATAGACCGGGATGCCCCGGGCCGTCAGCGCCTCGGCGTAGGCCGGAAAATCGCCGCGGGCTGCCAGCAGGATGCAGCAGTCCTCATACTGCACCGGGCGGGTGGTGCCGCCGTCCCGCACCGGCTCTTTCTCTGCAACGAGCTTTTCGATGCGGGACGCGATCCACTTTGCATCCGTCTCCGCTTCCGCATCGGGCAGGAACTGTGCTTCCACGCTGCCTGCGTATTCCCCCGGCGCGCCGCAGACCAGCCGCTGTCCGTCGCCGTAAGCTGTATCGCCCAGCTGCGGTGTCATGAGCTGTTCAAAGATAAAGTTGATGCCTGCCACTACCTGCGGGGCCGAACGGAAGTTCGCATCCAGCGCCAGCATGGCGTTCTGACCCGGAACCCCTTCTTCGGGCCGGGGACGGGCGGTGCCGCCGGGCAAAGGGGGCCACTGTTCCAGCTTTTCCCGGAAAATGCTGGGGTCGGCCTGCCGGAACCGATAAATGCTCTGTTTGAGGTCGCCCACAAGGAACAGGTCGTCTCCCGCCGGGGTGGCAAGGCAGCGGTAAAGGGCATCCTGCAGGGCATTGGTATCCTGATACTCGTCCACCATGACAGCGGCATATCCCTGCCGGATGCTCTGGCACAGTTCCGTGGGCTGGCCGCTCTCATTCCGCAGCAGCCGGAGAGCCAGATGCTCAAAGTCGCTGAATTCCAGCAGATGGCGTTCCCGCTTCCGGGCAGTAAACCGGGCATCGAAGTCCCGCACTGCCGCAAACAGGGCGCGCAGACGGGGCAGAGCGATCTTCCGGTCCAGTTCAGCCTCATCCAGACTGCAGCTGATGAGCTCCTTGATCTTTTCAAAGAGCTTCGCCGCCTCGTCGGCCCGGGTCTTGATGGCCGTCTTATGCTCTCCGTTCAGCCGGGTCTTCATGTTCTTGAGGCCCGGGGCCGGTTCCATCTCCAGCACATAGGGCGTGAGCCGGTCATAGAGCGGCGTCCACTCCCCTGCTCTGGCCAGACGCTCTACCTCACCCAGCAGGGCGGCCGAGTTTTCCAGCCGTTCCAGTGGCTCCGCATATTTATCGTTGACGGACGCCACTGCTTTCGCCCTGGCGGCAGGAGTCTTCTTACTGGCCTCGGCATCGGCCTGTGCCGTTACGAAATCCACCTTGCAGTCTTCCAGCGCAGCACTGAACAGCTCCTTAGCCGCGCGGGCGCACCGGGCAGACTCTTTCAGCAGGATCTCATGCCAGCAGGTGTGGACAAAGTCGTTCTCCTCCTGCCATGGGGCCAGCATCTCATCCAGCTTTTTCTCATAGTCCGGCAGGGCCCGGAGGAAGTCATAGACCTGCAAGATAGTCTCTCCTGCGGCCTTATCGGTGCGGCCCTTGCCGTAGAGGTCGGCAAAGGCGCAGAAATCCGGGTCCTGATAGGCATTTTCCAGCGTATCCGACAGGGCCGCGCTGCGGAGCATCTCCACACTGCCGGGGTCGGCGGGCGAAAAATCCGGCGGGATGTCCAGCGCCTGAAAATGTTTGTGGAGCAGGTCAAGGCAGAATGCATCGATGGTACAGATGGGAGCCCGCTGCAGCAGCATCCGCTGACGGCGGAGGGCACCATTGGCCGGTTCGGCCTGACTGCGCCGCAGCAGTGCCTGCCCGATGCGGGCCCGCAGCTCTGCCGCAGCCGCATTGGTAAAGGTGACGATGAGCAGCCGGTCAGCATCCACCGGGTGCTCCGGGTCGGTGATGAGCTGCACGGCACGTTCCGTCAGCACGGCCGTCTTGCCGCTGCCGGCGGCAGCACTCACCAGCAGCGCACCGCCCCGGTCATCGATGGCGGCACGCTGAGCCGGAGTCCATTTTGTCTCGCTCATGACTGCTCCTCCTTTTCTTTTGCTTCTTTGGCGGGTTCAAAAGGCTTTTCGGGGGCGTCCAGTTCCCGTTCCCCGACGCCATCTTCGTGGCAGCAGATGAACCCGTAGTCGCACCACTGGCAGGGGCTGCGGCCCGTGACCAGCGGTTCTGCCGCGATGCAGCCGCTGTAGAGTTGCTCTCCCATCTGGGTCACAAGGTCGTCCAGATGGAGCTGGATGCGGGAGAGCTTGCCCTTGTCGGCCCGCTTGTCCTTCTGGTAGGGACTGGGGGCGCCATTGCGGAAGCTGAAGGGCAGATATCGGCCTGTCTCTTCCGCGTCCATGGCAGCGAACACCTTCCGCTCGTCCCGCACAAGGCCGTCCAGTTTGTATTCCATGCTCCGGGCCGCTTTGCCCCGGGTGGTGGTCTCCGGGGCCGGGTCGGCCAGCAGATAGAGCACGCCCGCCGGTTCTGCACCGGTGAACCGGCCGCTGCCGTCCCGGGTCAGGCTGAACAGGTAAAGCAGCATCTGACAGTCCAGACCACAGTAGACCTCTCTCAGGTCGAGCTTCTTGGTGCCGGTCTTATAGTCCACCACCCGCACCCAGCGGGTGCCGTCCTCTTCGATCCACTCGTCGGCGCGATCCACGGTGCCGATGAGCTGCACCGTCCGGCCATCGGAGAGATGATAAGTCTGGCCCCGCACGGCGTCCTCCCCCGGGCCTATTTTCAGCTCACAGGCCACAGGGCGGAAACTGGACTGGCGCTGTTCATCCCGCAGGTAGCACAGAAGGCTGGTCATGCTCTTTTTCAGGCGGGAGAGCAGGTAGGCAAAGCGGGCGGTATCCTCGGGCAGATAGCGTTTGGCGTACTCATCCACCAGCAGCCCGGCCAGCGTCGCCATAGCCTCATCGTCCAGCTCCATAAAGGGCTGCAGCCCGGCACAGGGGTTGTCCTCGCCGGGGTGCGGGTCCAGTGCCATCTGCAGCACCCAGTGCATCAGGGTGCCGCTCTGGTCGGCCGAAAGCTCTGCCCGTCTGCGGGGGCGCAGGCCCAGCACATACTGCAGGAAGTAGCCGTACCGGCAGGTATAATATTTTTCCAGCTGGCTGGGCGAGATGCGCAGCCGCCGGCCCAGCAGGGTCTCCAGCGCGTCAAGGTCGCTGACCTGCCGGGGGCTGCGGCCTGCCATCCGGTGCATCAGGGCAAGGCCCTCCGGTTCTTCCCTTCCGGGCGTGCGGAGAGCCTCGGTCAGGCTGGCTCGTTCGGTGTCCGTCAGGGGCCAGCCGCCGCCCAGCACATCCAGACCATCGGCGGCAGTGGCAGCGAGGTCGGAAAGTTCCAGCTCCGGCGGGGCAGGGTGCAGTGCGTCCACGATGGGTTCCAGCGCAGCGCAGAGGGTCTGGCCCTGTCCCTTTGGCCAGCTCATCCAGAGCCCCTTTGCCGGGGCGGTGAGAGCCTTGTAAAAGCAGACCTGCTCCCGCACCACACGGTTCTCAAAGCAGTCGGGCAGTTCGATCTCCTGGGCCATCAGGGCATCCCGGTCGGCATGGGTCAGCAGGCCCGTCTCGCTGGGAGCCGCAGGGAACTCGCCCTCCGAAAGGCCCAGCACGAACACATGATCCGGAGCGTCCAGACGCATCTTGCCTGCGCTGGCCAGCACTACAGCGTCCAGCGACTGAGGGATGTGCCCCAGGTCCGACGAGCGGAGCAGCAGGCCGAACAGTTCTTCGTATTCCGGCACGGTCACGCTTTGGTCGCCCAGCAGATCTGCCATCTCATCCAGCAGGCCCATGACCACGTTCCACTCCCGGGCAGCTTCCTCGGCGGCGGGGATCCCCCGTTCTGCCCGGATATCCTCCACAAGGGACGCCTGCTGTTCCTCTGCCCCCAGCTCTTTCAGGCAGAAGTAGATCGCCCGGCTCATCTGTTCCGCATTGGCCGAGCGCAGCTTGCTGCGCAGGGTGTCGGCAGCGTTCACCAGCAGGGCCCGGGCTTTCTCGGCCCGTTTCAGGTTCTCGGTGTCCTCCTCGGTGGGCTCTACATCACCGAAACCCCGGGGGTTCTTCTCAAAGGGCGCACGCCACGCCGCCGCGTTGGGCGACCATGTATAGGCATAGTTTTCCAGAGCGCAGACTTCTTCCTCCGTCAGGGCGCAGAGGCCGGTCTTGGCCAGCGTGGTGAGCTGTTCGGTCAGCTCTGCGCCCCGGGCCAGTGCCAGCAGGCAGCGGACTGCCGTAGCCGGGGCACTGAACTCCGGCGTGGTGGGCTCATCACAGTAGAGTGGGATGTCTGCCATCCGGAACTCATACCGGATGGCTGCACGGTAGTTTGCAATATCGCGGCAGACCACCGCGATCTTATTGCATCGCACTCCCTGTTTCATCAGACGGCGGATGGCAGCGGCAGCAGCCCGGGCCTCTTCTTCCCGGCTGGGGGCCGCAAAAAGCCTCAGTTCCGGGCTTTCCGGAGGCACTTCGCACCGGCCTGCCGCCAGAAGCTGCGCCACTGCGGCAAGGCCGGGGGCATCGGCGTGGCGCAGATCCCGGCGCAGAAGCTCCGGCACCGCCACCTCCGCGCCATTCCGCCGGGCCAGCTGGCGCAGCTGCGCAGCCACCCGCTTTGCACCCGAGAACAGGCTCATATCTCCCGGCTCAAGGGGAGTTCCGTCATCGCAGAGGGCCACCGTCACGGTGGGCAGCGAGGCCAGCAGAGCACCCATCAGCCGCTTTTTGGGGGCGTTGAAGGTATCGAACTCATCGATGAACACAGCCCGATCCCGCAGAAAATCCGGCAGTTCTCCCCGGGTCAGGGCGCTTTCCAGCCGGGATGCGGCCAGTTCCAGCCGGTCGGAAGGGTCCATGCCGGTGCCCGCCAGCAGGGTCTCATAGCCCTGAAAGATGAGGGCCAGTTCGCTGAGTTTGGCGCTGTCAGCTCCGCAGGTCTGAGCCAGCGTATAGAGCTGCTGCCCCGAAAGGCCCGCACTCTTCAGCTCGTCGATGGTCTCCGCCGCCATCTGACAGAAGGCCGCCGACCGGCGGTGGCGGTAATAGTAGTGCACATTGTCCTGCAGTTCTTCCAGTGCCCGCCGCACCAGCACGGCCCGGCCTGCATCTGTCAGGGTCTGGACAGCAGCGCCGCCCTCAGCCGAGAGGATGTGTTCGGCCAGACTGGTGAAGGAAAAGCTCTCCACCAGCCCGCTGAGCGCATCCCCCAGCTCCCGGTGGATGCGGCTCTCTGTGGATGAGGTGAACTGCTCCGGCACCAGCAGGATGCTGCGCTGGCCCGCCTCGGCCCGCGCCCGGATGCGCTGGTACAGCAGAGTCGTTTTTCCACTGCCGGAACCGCCTAAAAGTAGCTTTAACATAATAACCTCTCAGTTTCGTTTTGCGCGGCAATGCCGGAGCGCGGCTTCCGTGTCTGCTTCGTTCCCGCCTGCATCCTTCCCATTTCCATTGCCGACAGGCCGGGCCGCTCTGCGCTGAGGCAGACGAACGGGCCCTGCATTCCTGTCCTATATCTGTTTTCATTGTACCACAAAATTGCAGCGACATCTATTCTGTGGTACAATGAAGAAAAAATCATCGGAAAGAGGACACCTGCATGAAAATTTTAGCAGTCGATTACGGCGACAGCCGCACCGGCCTTGCCACCTGCGACCGCACCGAGTTTCTCACCACGCCCATCACGCCGCAGATCACCCTCAAGGCCCGCAACAAGGTGGCCGCCCGGGTGTGCGAGGTGGCCAAAGAGATCGGGGCCGAGCTCATCGTCATCGGCCTGCCGCTGAACATGGACGGCACCGAGGGCGAACGCGCCGCCAAGAGCCGCAAGCTGGCAAAGACCGTGGAGATCTGGAGCGGCCTGCCCGTCCGGATGTGGGACGAGCGCCAGACTACCTGCGCCGCTGCCGACCTTCTGGACGAGAGCGGCACCTTCGGCAGCAGGCGGAAGAACATCCTCGACTCGGTGAGCGCCTCGGTCATTCTGGAAGATTATCTTGAGTGGCGGAAAGCACACCCTGGAGAAGCATAAGAAAAGGACGCCAGACCGGCGTCCTTTTTCTCATTCATATTGCGAGATGCTCACACTGTTGATGGTGATGCTCTCGGTGGGCCGCTGATTCTCATCCACGCCGGTCTGGGCGATGGTGTCCACCACATCCATTCCCTCATACACCTGCCCGAACACGGTATCGGTATAATCAAGGTAGGGTGCGCCGCCCGCCGTCTGGTAGGCGCTGACCACCTCGCCCCGCCATCCGGCGGCATTCATCTGGTCGGTGAGCTCCTGCGTCACCGAGTCGCCGCCCGGCAGAGTCTCCATGACATAGAACACGCTGGCACACTCGCCAGAGGAATCCGCTGCAGCGCAGAGGGCACCGGAGTAGTGGTGGAGCTTGTCGCTCACCTCAATGGGGTAGCGGCTGCCGTTCCAGATGGTGGTGCCTTTGCCGTCCGTGCCCTGTCCGGCCTCCACCACGAAATCCTTCTCCACCCGGGTGATGGTCAGGCCGTTGTAATAGCCCTGCTGGGCCAGCGTGGTGAAGTTCTGCACAGCCTGCGGGGCCGCGTCCGGGAAGAGCACGGCCTTGAACACTCCCGCCGAGGTATCGAACACGGCGATGGTGTCCCCTGCCGCCGGGTGGGTGAACTGCAGTTCTGCCGACTCCACCGCCGGGCGGCTGATGGCCTGTGCCTTGCCGCTGCCGCCCTTCAGGCCGGAAAGGATACCGCTCACCGGGCCGCACCCGGCCAGCGCAACAGTCAGTGCCAGCACGGCGGCGGCAGTCATTATTTTTTTCAAGGCTCTCATAATCCGGCCTCCCTGTCCATATGTTATAGCAAAGCAGTGATTTTATGACCACAAAAAAGCTATCGCTATAGTATAGCACATTCCGGGCCCGGACGCGAGAGGAAAATGCGTGAAAATTTACTGCCGAATTTCTGTGCGAAAAACATCTTGACGAGCGGGCAAAAAAACGCTACACTATAGGCGTACCCGGGAGCCGCGGACAGATGAGCCGGAGAGCACGGGTATGGAACAAGCAGCCCCATTTTTCAGATATATGACAGGAGAACGTGACTTATGGCAGAAGATATGAACAAGCCCGCCGCTGAGAACGAAGAGGAATATCAGCCTGACCTGATGACTCTTGAGGATGAAGACGGCAATGAGGTCACGTTTGAAGTGATCGACGCTCTGGATCATAAGGGCGTGCATTACCTCGCTGTTGTGGAATATGCCGAAAACGAGGAAGACCTGGACGATGATGCCCAGCTGGTCATCCTGAGTGTCGGCGAAGACGATGAGGGTGAGTATCTGGATGTGGTCGAAGACGACGAGACCCTGCTGGAAGTCAGCAAGCTGTTCGAGAAGCGTCTGAGCGACCAGTTCGAGATTGAGTAATTTTTCAGCTAAGACTTCCTGCCCGGCGCGATTTGTTGCGGTTTATATGATCCTACTAATCATTCAACGGGAGCTTGGAGTTCGCCGGTGGATTGCAGACCTCCCCGTCATGGGTCGACCATGAAGGCTCGATGAGGAAGCGCGAAGCCGGAGACAGGGCACCCACCTGTCCGTAAGGGTAGGTTTGATTGGCCGCAGACGACCGGGCGGGATTTTTATAGGAATTTCAAAAGGCTTCCATGCCGGTATCATCCGGCGCGGAAGCCTTTTTCTTTGTCTCCGGAGCCATGGTGTCTCCGCTTACTCTTCCCCTTCTTCGTCGCTGAACAGCCCGGGAATGCCGCAGACAGCGGCCACACCCACCAGCGTGAACACGATGCGGGACCAGATGGACGCACTGCCGCCCAGCAGCCAGCCCACAAAATCGAACTGGAACAGGCCCACCAGCCCCCAGTTGATGCCCCCGATGATCATGAGGATGAGACAGATTTTATAAAAGGTCTGCACAAAAAGACCCTCCTTCCTTTGGGACAGTATGCCCTGCAGGAAGGAGGGTTATGCTTTTTCAGGCTCGTTTTTCGCTTGCCAGCAGTAAAAGCGAGGAGCCGATGTTGGGGCCGGGAGCCGCCACCCGGGCTCACTTGCGGAGGAAATTACCGGAGCAGGAGGCTGTATACTGCATCTCATCGGCTGGGGCTGTCCGGCAGTTCCCTGCCAGCTATCGCAAAACAAGTTTGCGATTGAGCCGCTTGGCAGGAAACCACCCTCCGCCCCGCCTCCGGAGGCAGGCTTCTCAGTGCCTGGTCACATTGGCACCGCCCTTTGCGGGCTGGGCCACATAGACCTGCGGCCAGCGGCTGCTGACCACCTTTGCGGCGGCACGAGCTTCTGCTTCAGTGCGGAACACGCCGAACACAGCCGCGCCGCTGCCGGTCATGAGAGCCGTAACGGCACCGTTCTCTTTCAAAGCGGCCTTGATGGCCTCATTGTCCCGGGCTCCACTGCATTCTTCCAGCGCGTTGCCTGCGGCGGCGCACAGAGCGTCGAGGTCGCCTGCACGGATGGCCGCTTCCTGCGCGGCACAGTCGGGGTGGACGCTGCTGCCAACCTTATCATACGCCGCAAAGGCTTCCGGGGTAGAAACGCCGTAATCCGGCATCACCACAGTGAACCAGCAGTCCGGCATGGGCGGCAGGGGCTTGAGCACATCACCCAGACCCTGCACCCGGCAGGTGCCGCCCATGAGGGCGAAGGGCACATCTGCACCGATGCCTGCACCCAGTGCACACAGCTCACTCATGGAGAGCCGGGCACCATACAGTTCATTCAGGCCCACCAGCACAGCGGCGGCGTCCGCACTGCCGCCGGCCATTCCGGCCCGCACCGGTACATTCTTATAAATGGTGATGTCCGCACCTGCCAGCAGGCCGGTGTAGTGGAAGAAGGCCAGCGCTGCCTTGATAGCCGTGTTGCCCGGGCCGGGAGCCACCTTGCTGCCGGGCAGGGTCAGGTCAAGATAAGGGCTGCTGCGGATGACCACCCGCTCATAGAGCGTGATGGCCTGCATGGTCATATCCAGCGCGTGGTAGCCGCCGGGCAGGATGCCCACCACGTCCAGAGCAAGATTCAGCTTGGCCGGGGCCAATACTGTCACACGATTCCGCATTTTGGTCTCCTCCTCACTGTCCGTTATCGATGCCGTTTTCTTTCAGGAACTCCCGGATGCGGCGGATGGCCTCCATCAGGTGCTCCACACTGTAGGCGTAGGACACCCGGGCGTAACCCTCGCCGGAAGCGCCGAAGGCGTTGCCCGGGATGATGGCAACGTGCTTCTGTTCCAGCAGCTTCGTGCAGAACTCCTCGCTGCTCATGCCGGTGGACTTGATGCAGGGGAAGGCGTAGAACGCGCCTCTCGGCTCAAAGCAGCTCAGGCCCATATCGTTGAAGCTCTTCACCACAAGGCGGCGGCGCATATTGTACTCGTTGCGCATCCGCTCGATCTCGCCGTCGCACTCTCTCAGGGCCGTGATGGCGGCATACTGACTGGTGGTAGGGGCGCTCATGATAGCGCTCTGGTGGATCTTGGTCATGATCTTGATGATGGGAGCCGGGCCGCAGGCGTAGCCCAGCCGCCAGCCGGTCATGGCGTAAGTCTTGGAGAAGCCGTTGACCACCACCGTCCGCTCGGCCATGCCGGGCAGGGTGGCGATGGAGACATGACTCTGCAGGCCATAGTTCAGTTCGGCATAGATCTCATCCGACAGCACCATGATGTTGGTGTCTCGCAGAACTTCCGCAATAGCCTCAAGGTCTTCCCGCTCCATCACCGCACCGGTGGGGTTGTTGGGGAAGGGCATGATGACCAGTTTGGTCTTAGGGGTGATGGCGGCTTTCAGGGCGTCGGCCCGGAGCCGGAACTCATCCTCCTGACGGCAGGCCACATGGACGGGCACGCCGCCGGACAGGGTGGTGATGGGCTCGTAGCAGACGAAACAGGGCTCCGGAATGATGACCTCATCCCCCGGCTCCACCAGCGTGCGGATGCACATATCGATGGCCTCACTGCCGCCCACGGTCACGAGGATCTGGCTGTTGGGGTCATATTTCAGATTCATGCGGCGGTCGAGGTATTTTGCGATCTCAGCCCGCAGCTCCTTGAGGCCGGCATTGGAGGTATAGCGGGTGCGGCCATGCTCAAGGCTCTCGATGCCGGCTTCCCGCACAGCCCAGGGGGTCTTGAAGTCCGGCTCACCCACGCCCAGACTGATGCATTCGGGCATCTCGGCGGCCAGGTCGAAAAATTTGCGGATGCCGGAGGGGCGCATGGCGGCAGCGGCAGGCGCGATCAGTTTATCGTAATCCATCACAGCACGGTGCACTCTCTTTCATCGATTTCTTCGTCCTGATACAGACGGCCCTCTTTTTTGTAGGTGCGGAGCACGAAGTGGGTGGCAGTGGACAGCACATCGTCCAGCGGGGAGAGCCGCTTTGCCACGAACAGGGCGATCTCCTGGAAGGTCTGGCCCTTGATGACCAGCTGCAGGTCATAGCCGCCGCTCATCAGCAGCACGCTCTCCACCTCGTCGAAGGAGGCGATGGTGGCTGCGATCTCATCAAAGCCCCGGCTCTTCTTGGGGCTGACATTCAGCTC
>DCCL01000195.1:862-11016 GCA_002313795.1 Faecalibacterium prausnitzii | reverse complement strand
CCGCTCTGCACCTGGTTGATGTCGCTGGTCATCCGGGTGATGAGGGTGCTGGTGCCCATGGTGTCCATCTCGGTGAAGCTCAGCGTCTGGATGTGCTCAAACAGAGCGTGGCGCAGGCTGGTGGAATAGCCTACCGAAGCTTTTGCCGAAAAATACTGCGCCGTCAGGCTGCAGCTCAGGCCCACGATGGCGAGGAGCAGCAGGATGCCGCACCGCACGAGGATGTAGTGGAAGTCGTGGGCGGCGATGCCCACATTGACGATGTCTGCCATCACGAGGGGCACGAACAGGTCAAAGGTAGCTTCCAGCATCTTGAAAAGCGGTGCAAGCACGCTCTCGCGCTTGTAGCCGCTGAGATAGCGGAACATTTTGTTCAAGACTCGATACTCCCTTTCTTTTGTACATTTTATACTGAAACAACTTTTATTATAGCGCATTCCGGAATGGAATGCCATGCTTTTGTAAAAGAAAGGGCCGGACGGCTGCGATTCCGGACTCAGGGCGATTGTGAAAAAGAGAAAATCCTGCTATACTGGTAGCAAAACTGGTACGAAAGAATGGTGAATGCAATGGCAAGAGAAGGAGCGGCACGGCTGCGGCTGCGCCCGGTGGGAGCAGCAGACCGGAAAAAGCTGCCGGAATATGGGCCGCTGGGTACAGGATGCCCGGCTGTGGAGCGGGCCGTGGCGGCCCTCTATAAAGGGCAGAACGAGGAGAGCTTCTGGTCGCTGATGAACGCCATCAACTATGCGCTGGAACTGGAGACGAAAGTGCTGGTGCCCCTTCAGGCGTCATCGGCCCATCCGGACGGTGCAGCGCCATGGGCAGAACACCCTGTCCCGGCGGAAAAGGCAGAAGACCTCAAACTCTGGACCCTCCGCACCCAGAAGGGCCGGAATTATCTGCCCCTGTTCACCTCGGTGCGGACGGCAGAAGCCGACAAGGGCACAGCGGCCCGCCCCATGGCAGAGCGGCTGCTGTCGGAGGCCATGCAGGCAACGCTGGATGCAGAGGACATCGACGGCGTGGTCATCGACCCCTGGACCAGTTCCGCTACGCTGGACTGCTCGCTCCTCAACGGTCTGCTCCATGCCGGCCGGGACGACGCCGAGCCGGGCGAAGCGGAGCTGCGGGAGGGAAACAAGGCCCTGAGCGAAGCCCGCTGGGACGACGCCATGCATTATTTCCAGCTCTCTGCGGAGGAGGGCTGTCCCGAGGGCTACGCCATGATGGGCGAGATGCTCTATGAGGGCCGGGGGTGCCGCAAGAGCCCGGCACAGGCCCGGAAATTCTGGAAAAAAGCCGCTGAGGCCGGGGACGCCGCCGCATGGGTGGCGCTGGGCGACGATGCCGCCGCCGAGGGCAAAGGTGCCGGTGCGGCCCTGCGGGCCTACCGCAGGGCGCAGAAGCTCTGTGCGATCACCCCGGATATCGCCTATATGCCCCAGGTCTGCCTGCGGGTGGCGCAGTATGAGACCCAGTATATCTCCCGCAAAAAGGCGCTGGCTCAGCTGGCCGAGGCCCGGCAGGGCTTCCTCATCCGGAAGCGGGACGGTGAGGAGACGGCACAGGCATGGCTGGATGAGACCGACAGCGTCATCCAGCAGCTGCTGGACCGGGAATGAGCAAAAACATAAATTCTTTACAAATGCTCTAAGAAATCGTCATATGGAACCGATATGATACCTATGGAAAAATATGCGCGTCGCAGAAACAGAGAGGACGACCAGAATGAGCAAAGTGATCGGTATTGACCTTGGCACCACAAATTCCTGCGTGGCCGTGGTGGAGGGCGGCAAGCCCGTCGTTATCACCAACGCAGAAGGTGAACGCACCACCCCCAGTGTGGTGGCCTTCACCAAAGACGGCGAGAGACTGGTGGGCGGTGCGGCCAAGCGCCAGCTTGCCACCAACTCGGGCCGCACGGTGTCCAGCATCAAGCGGCATATGGGCAGCGATTACCGCGTCCACATCGACGGCAAAGACCTGACCCCGCAGGAGATCAGCGCCATGATCCTCACCAAGATCCGCCGCGATGCCGAGAGTTATCTGGGCGAACCGGTGACGGAAGCTGTCATCACGGTGCCCGCTTACTTCGACGACAGCCAGCGCAAGGCCACCCAGGACGCCGGCCGCATCGCGGGCCTGAATGTCCTCCGCATCATCAACGAGCCCACCGCTGCCGCAGTGGCCTACGGTCTGGACAACGAAGCACCTCAGAAAATTCTGGTCTATGATCTGGGCGGCGGCACCTTCGATGTCTCCATCATTGAGATCGAGGACGGCACCTTCACGGTGCTGGCCACCGGTGGCGATACCCGGCTGGGCGGCGACGATTTCGACCAGCGCATCGTGGACTACGCAGTGGCAGAGTTCAAGAAGTCTGACCGCATCGACCTGACCCGTGACCCTGCCGCCATGGGACGGCTGAAAGAAGAGTCCGAAAAGGCCAAGAAAGAGCTGTCCAGTGCCCTGTCCGCTCAGCTGAACCTGCCCTTTATCGCTGTGGGCAAGGATGGCCCCCATCATCTCGACCTGACCATCTCCCGCCCCCAGTTCGAGATGATGACCGGCGACCTGCTGGCCCGCACCGTGGCCCCGGTGCAGAACGCTCTGCGGGATGCCGGCATCTCGGCATCTCAGCTGGGCAAGGTGCTGCTGGTGGGCGGCAGCACCCGGATGCCTGCCGTGGAGCGTCAGGTAAAGGAGATCCTGGGCTGTGAGCCCAGCCACAGCCTGAACCCGGATGAGTGCGTTGCCATGGGTGCCGCTGTGCAGGGCGCTCTGCTGCAGGGCGGCGGCAAGCTGGCCGGTGCCACCGGCGCAGCGGCACAGGGCCTTGTGCTGATGGACGTCACCCCGCTGACCCTCTCCATTGAGACGCTGGGCGGCGTGGCGACCCCTCTTATCACCCGAAACAGCATGATCCCCACCCGCAAGAGCCAGATCTTCACTACGGCCCGCCCCATGCAGACCAGCGTGGAGATCAACGTACTGCAGGGTGAGCGGCACTTCGCCCGGGACAACAAGAGCCTGGGCAAGTTCAAGCTCACCGGCATCCGGGCCAGTTTCTCTTCCAAGCCTCAGATCGAAGTCACCTTTGACATCGATGTCAACGGCGTGGTGAAGGTATCGGCAAAAGACCTCGGCACCGGACGGGAGCAGAATATCACCATCACCGGCAGCACCAACCTGTCCGAGAACGAGATCCAGCGCGCCATGGCGGACGCAGCGGCCTACGAGGCCGAGGACAGCCGCCGCAAGGAGCGGCTCGACCTTCACAATCAGGCCGAGGTGCTGGCTTACAAGGTAGATGAGGCCCTCTCCAAGTGCAAGAAGGAGCTGGACAAGGAGGAGAAGAACCGCATCAAGACTGATGTGGCAAACCTCCGCCGCTGTCTCCGGAAGGACAAGCCCGAGAAGATGAACGAGACCGAGGAAGCAAACCTCCGTCAGGCCAAGAGCCAGCTGGAAGCCTCTGCAAACCACCTGATGGTGCTGTATGCATCCGAACAGGGAGAGCAGAACGACCCGAACAGCAGCGAGAACCAGAGCGTATAAAACCGATAGAAACAGCAAGGACTCCACCCCGCAAGGGATGGAGTCCTTTTTGGTATCTATGGAAAAAGAGGAGAGAAAATGTCTGGGATTACGACTCAGCGGCCAATGGTGAGGTCGCGGCGGTTGCGGAAGCCCACGGTGAGGGAGGCGTTGCTGCCGATATGGCGCAGCGTTACCTTGGTGCCGGGCTTCTGGTCGCCGCACAGCAGGGTGAGGTTCAGGGTAGTGGAAGTCTTGTTGGTCTGGAGCACAACGGTGCTCACGCCCTGATTCAGCAGGGTCTGCATATCGAGGATGGTGGTGCGGAAGGTGGCAGTATCCTCAGGGACAGACAGGGTGAGCACGCGGCCATCCTGACGGGCGGTGTAGAGCACCTGCTTGCCCAGCAGACCCTTGACGGTATAGCGGGCCTCGCTTTTCTCCACCAGCGTATCGGAGGGCAGGGTAGTGGTCACGTCAGAAATCATCATCACATCGCCCTGAACGGGGTTCTCCACCGGGGAGGCATAGCCGCCGTAATTGGGGTCGGTCTGGCCGTCAACGAGCTGGTCGCCGGAGTGGAGGGCGATATCGCCCTGAATCATGACGCTCTCAGGCTGAGGGGGCAGATAACCGGCAATAACGGCATCGTCGGTATCGGCAGCAAATGCGCCCACGCTCATAGCGGCAGTCATAGTCAGCAGAGCAGCGGCAGCAGCGGCGCGGCGGGCATTCTTTTTATTCAGCAGTCTCATATGTGGTATCCTCCTGTAAGGCTGCGGCAGAAGCCGCAGATCGTTTTTTGTGATTTGCAGGATACGGGGGAAATCAAAACCGCCGTATCTGTAATGAATACGGATACGGCGGTCGGATTATTGCAGGGGAACGGATTCTTTTTTGGATTTGTTGAGACAGAGGAGAAGGGCAGAGCTGCAGTGCTGCTTTTCGCCGCCGAGAATACCGGAGCGGGAGCCGGATGCTGCATCTCATCGGCTGGGCAGTCCGGCAGTTTCCTGCCAGCTATCGCAAACAAGTTTACGATTGAGCCGCTCGGCAGAAAACCGCCCTCTGCCCGGCCTCATTCCTGCTCAGAGCAAACCTGTCGGCAGACTTACTCTTTTTCCTTCTTGTCCTTATCGGAAGCAGAGCCGTTCAGGATCTCCATGAACTCGTCGCCGGTGATGGTCTCTTTCTGGTAGAGGTACTTTGCCAGCTCATCCAGCTTTGCGCGGTTCTCGGTCAGAATCTTGATGGCCTTTTCGTGCTGAGCCTTGACCAGATCGACCACACGCTGGTCGATCTCACACTGGGTCTGGGCAGAGCAGGCCAGAGAGGTATCGCCGCCCAGATACTGATTGTTGACCGTCTCAAGAGCCACCATGTCAAATTCCTTGCTCATGCCATAGCGGGTGAGCATTGCGCGGGCCAGCTTGGTGGCCTGTTCGATATCGTTGGAAGCGCCGGTGGTGATGGAATTGAACACCACTTCCTCGGCGGCGCGTCCGCCGGTCAGGGTGGCGATCTTGTTTTCCAGCTCCTCCTTGCTCATCAGATAGTGGTTGCCCTCATCCACCTGCATGGTATAGCCCAGCGCGCCGGAGGTGCGGGGCACGATGGTGATCTTCTGCACCGGGGCGGAGTGGCTCTGCAAAGCCGCCACCAGCGCGTGGCCGATCTCGTGGTAGGAGACGATCTTCTTCTCGTGGTCGGTCATGATGGCGTTCTTCTTCTGATAGCCCGCGATGACCACCTCGATGCTCTCCTCCAGATCGGCCTGTGTCGCAAAGCGCCTGCCGTCCCGAACGGCACGCAGCGCCGCCTCGTTGACGATGTTGGCCAGCTCAGCACCGGAGGCACCGGAAGCCATCCGGGCCACGGTGCTGAAATCGACGCCCGGAGCGATCTTCACTTTCTTGGCGTGGACTTTCAGAATTTCTTCGCGGCCCTTCAGGTCGGGCAGCTCAACAGGCACCCGGCGGTCGAAGCGGCCGGGGCGGGTCAGAGCGGGGTCAAGGGATTCCGGACGGTTGGTGGCGGCCAGGATAATGACGCCGGTGTTGCCCTCAAAGCCATCCATCTCAGTGAGCAGCTGGTTCAGGGTCTGCTCCCGCTCGTCGTTGCCGCCATACTGGCCGCTGTTGCGCTTCTGGCCAATGGCATCGATCTCATCGATGAACACGATACAGGGGGCTTTCTCCTTGGCCTGCTTGAACAGGTCACGCACCTTGGAAGCACCCATGCCCACGAACATCTCCACAAACTCCGAGCCGGAGATGGAGAAGAAGGGGACATTGGACTCGCCGGCCACGGCCTTTGCCAGCATGGTCTTGCCGGTGCCCGGAGGGCCCACCAGCAGGATGCCCTTGGGCATGGAGGCACCGATCTCTTCATACTGCTTGGGGTCGTGCAGGTAGTTGACGATCTCCTGCAGGTTGTCCTTGGCCTCATCCTCGCCGGCCACGTCCGCAAACCGGATGCCGTGGGTGGACTGGACGTAGACCTTGGCGTTGGATTTGCCCACGCCGCCGAACATCATGGAGTTGGCACCGCCGGCCTTTTCCATCAGCTTCTTATTCATATAGTTGCCCAGAGCCACAAAGATGACGATGGGCAGAAAGAAGCTGAGCAGGAAACTCATCAGCGGTGAAGCCTGTTCCACGATCTCGCTGGAGAACTGGGCACCTGCGTCGTACAGGCGCTGGGTCAGGTCGGGGTCGTTCATCAGGCCGGTCTTGTAGATCTGTTTTTCTGCCTTATCGGTGAAAATGATCTGGTTGGATTCCACGTCCACCCGGCCGATATCTTTGTCTTCGGTCATGGACATGAAGGTGCCGTAATCCACTTCCTTGACCTGGCGCTCACTCATCCATGGCACCAGCACAAAGTTCAGGAGAAGCAGCACCAGCAGCACGATGGCATAATAGATGGCCAACGGCTTTTTTGGGGTCTTGACTTCTTTCATGTGTTTCCCTCCTTACGATAGAATCAGCATACCACGACGGAGTTTAAGAAACCAGCGTTTTGAGCCGAACTTTGCAAAAACTTCGCAGATTCTTCACAAAGGTGCGCGCCCGGCGGACGATGTCCTGACAAACCGGCGAACCCTGGCTCCTAAAATACTGATCCCCCTTTTGCGCTTGCGTCCGGGGAAGCTGGACCACCTTTGATGCAGACAGCGCCCGGATGCCGCCTTTTTGGGTGGTGTTTTTATTGTACCATACGTTCTGACGGGATACAACAAAAGTGCCCGGCAGGGCCCAAATCCCATATCCGCAAATTTTGGAAAATCGTACTGCATATCATGTGAAATTGTTTCATTTTTCATGTGAGGCAAACTTCTTGACAGGGGGAACAGGTTTTGCTAAAATGAATTCACTTTAAACAAAGCGCAAATGCGTTGACGGGGAAAAAACGATCTTCTTCTGCGTGCAGAGAGCTGCCGGGTGGTGCAAGGCGGTGCGGAGGGTTTCGGTTACTGGCCCCTGAGCGGCAGGGCTGAAGCAGACAGTAGGCCTTGACGGAAGCCCACCGTTACAGGGGCAGCGATTCGCCTATGGGCTGATCGTGCAGAGCGGCTGTGCACAGCACAGCAAAGAGAGTGGTACCACGGGTGCCCTGTAACAGAATTTACAGGCTCTCGTCTCTCAGGGGATTTCGTCCTTTGAGAGACGAGAGCCTTTTCGTTTACAAAAGAGTGTAACAATGGAGGACAACGAAGATGATGGATGCTACCAAGTACGCACCGGGATATTACCCCGTACCCGACGGTTATGACAGCTGGGTTAAGAAAGACCACATCGAAAAGGCCCCTGCATGGTGCAGCGTGGACCTGCGGGACGGCAACCAGGCCCTGATCGTTCCCATGAGCCTGGAGGAAAAGCTGGAGTTCTTCCAGATGCTGGTCAAGATCGGCTTCAAGGAGATCGAGGTCGGTTTCCCCGCTGCCAGCGAGACCGAGTACGAGTTCCTGCGCACCCTCATCGAGAAAAACATGATCCCCGAGGATGTTACCGTGCAGGTGTTGACCCAGTGCCGCGACCACATCATCCGCAAGACCTTCGAGGCTGTCAAGGGCGCACCCCGGGCCGTCATCCACTTCTATAACTCTACTTCGGTAGCCCAGCGGGAGCAGGTATTCCACAAGAGCAAGGAAGAGATCAAGCAGATCGCTACCGACGGCGCAAAGCTGGTCAAGCAGCTGAGCGAGGAGTACGAGGGCAATTTCCTCTTTGAGTACAGCCCCGAGAGCTTCACTGGCACCGAGGTGGACTACGCCGTGGACGTCTGCAACGCAGTGCTGGACATCATGCAGCCCACTCCCGACCGCCCCATGATCATCAACCTGCCGGTCACGGTGGAGATGAGCATGCCCCACGTCTACGCCAACCAGATCGAGTATTGCGACAAGCATCTGAAATACCGCGACAGCGTTATCATCTCCACCCATCCCCATAACGACCGCGGCACCGGCGTGGCCTGTGCCGAGCTGGCTGTGCTGGCAGGTGCCCAGCGCGTGGAGTGCTGCCTCTTCGGCAACGGTGAGCGCACCGGCAACGTGGACGCTGTGACCCTGGCTATGAATATGTACAGCCACGGCGTTGACCCCAAGCTGGACTTCTCCAACATGCCGGAGATCTGCGCTACCTATGAGCGTGTGACCCGGATGCACATCTACGAGCGCACCCCCTACGCCGGCCAGCTGGTGTTCGCTGCCTTCTCGGGCAGCCATCAGGACGCCATCGCAAAGGGCATGGCCTACCGCAAGGAGCACGGCGAACACCGCTGGACCTGCCCCTACATCCCGGTGGACCCCCACGATATCGGCCGCACCTACGATGCAGATGTCATCCGCATCAACAGCCAGAGCGGCAAGGGCGGCATCGGCTTTGTGCTGGAGCAGAACTACGGTTACAACCTGCCCGCCAAGATGCGGGAGGCTCTGGGCTACAAGGTCAAGAGTGTTTCGGACCACAACCACAAGGAACTGAGCGCCAGCGAAGTGCTCCATATCTTCGAGGATACCTTCCTCAATAAGCAGAAGCCGCTGAATGTCATTGAAGCCCACTTCGCACAGGTCGCAGGCATTACCGCCACCGTCGTGCTGGAGATGAACGGTCAGCGCAAGGTCATCACCTCGGTGGGCAATGGCCGTCTGGATGCCGTGGCAAATGCCATCCAGAGCGCCACCGGCATGGACTTCCACCTTGAGACCTACTCCGAACACAGCCTGGATGAAGGCTCTACCTCCCGCGCTGCTTCTTATGTGGGCCTTGTGTGGGGCGACGGCACCGTGACCTGGGGCGCAGGCACCGATACCGATATCATCGTGGCCGGTGTCCATGCACTGGTGAGTGCCATCAACAATAAGTAAAAATGCCAGCCTTGCCGCTGCAGGCGGCTGATGAGGGGGCCGCAAAACTGAACGGACGGCGCACCCTCATTTTGGGGAAGGCTGATCCCGCGCACATCATTACACAGAGATAAAAGGAGAGTACCATCATGGGAATGACCCAGACGCAGAAAATTCTGGCCGCACACGCAGGGCTTGCCGAGGTCAAGGCGGGCCAGCTCATCAATGCCAAGCTCGACATCGTGCTGGGCAACGATATCACCACCCCGGTGGCCGTCAACGAGTTTGAGAAGGCCGGTTTCGACAGTGTGTTCGACAAGGAGCATATCGCCATCGTGCTGGACCACTTCGTGCCCAACAAGGACATCAAGAGCGCGACCCAGTCCAAGCAGTGCCGCGAGTTCGCCAACAAGTACGATATCCTCAACTTCTACGATGTGGGTCAGATGGGCATCGAGCACGCCCTGCTGCCCGAAAAGGGCATCGTGACCGCAGGTGACTGCGTCATCGGTGCCGACAGCCACACCTGCACCTACGGTGCCCTGGGTGCGTTCTCCACCGGCGTCGGCTCCACCGATATGGCCGCCGGTATGGCTACCGGCATGGCATGGTTCAAGGTGCCCTCTGCCATCAGGTTCGTCCTGACCGGCAAGCTGCCCCCGCTGGTCTCCGGCAAGGATCTCATCCTCCACATCATCGGCATGATCGGTGTGGACGGCGCTCTGTATAAGTCCATGGAGTTCACCGGCCCCGGCGTGGCCTCACTCTCCATGGATGACCGTCTGAGCATCTGCAACATGGCCATTGAGGCCGGTGCCAAGAACGGCATCTTCCCGGTGGATGACGTGACCAAAACCTACCTGAATGGCCGCAGCCAGCGTGAGCCGGTGTTCTATGAGGCTGACCCGGATGCCGAATACGAGAAGACCATTGAGATCGACCTCTCCAAGCTGGAGCCCACCGTCAGCTACCCCCACCTGCCCGAGAACACCCACCCCGCCAGCGATGGCAAGGACATCAAGATCGATCAGGTGGTCATCGGCAGCTGCACCAATGGCCGTCTCGAGGACATGGAGGCCGCTTATAACATCCTGAAGGGCAAGCACATCGCCAAGGGCGTCCGCGGCATCATCATCCCCGCCACCATGGCTGTTTATAAGGAGTGCATCCTCCGGGGCTGGACCACGGCCTTCATCGATGCAGGCTGCATCGTCTCCACTCCCACCTGCGGCCCCTGCCTGGGCGGCTACATGGGCATTCTGGC
>DCCL01000195.1:0-826 GCA_002313795.1 Faecalibacterium prausnitzii | reverse complement strand
GAGCGCTGTGTCTCCACCACCAACCGCAACTTCGTGGGCCGCATGGGCCACGTCAAGAGCGAGGTATATCTGGCTTCGCCCGCTACCGCCGCCGCCAGCGCCCTGACCGGCTACATCACCGACCCCCGCACGGTCTGAGAAAAGGAGAGTCACCCATGAACAAAGCAAACGGTTCTGTTTTCAAATACCCGGATAACGTGGATACTGATGTCATCATCCCGGCCCGCTACCTGAACACCCCCAACGCCAAAGAGCTCGCAGCCCACTGTATGGAGGATATCGACAAGGACTTCATCCATAAGGTGAAGGAAGGCGATATCATGGTGGGCGGCTGGAACTTCGGCTGTGGCTCCTCCCGTGAGCACGCACCTCTGGCCATCAAGACCGCCGGTATCTCCGTCGTCATCGCCAAGAGCTTTGCCCGCATCTTCTACCGCAACAGCATCAACATCGGCCTGCCCATCATGGAGTGCCCTGAGGCTGCCGATGCCATCTGTGCAGGGGATACCGTGAGCGTGGATTTTGATACCGGCGTCATCACCGATGAGACCACCGGAAAGACTTTCCAGGCAGAGCCCTTCCCACCGTTCATCCAGAAGATCATTGCTGACGGCGGCCTGATGAAGTCGCTGACGAAGAAGTAAAACGGTATCGCCCGTCTCTGTAGCGGGGGTGGATTTTCTGCTTGCAGCAAGGTTTTTGTAAGGGACACGATATCTCTCGCCTGTAGCGATGGTTGAGCTTCTGCTTGCGTAAAGTTGCTTTTCGCTCTGCGGGCCAGAGGACGAGAGGGGTGTTTCGATTCCCCCCTCTCATCCTCTGGACT
>DCCL01000233.1:283-16471 GCA_002313795.1 Faecalibacterium prausnitzii | reverse complement strand
CCCCGCCTGTGAGGACTGCGAAAGCTGCCGCATGGTGTAAACCGCCTGTATGCGCGAAAAGGAAGCGCCACCCTTTCGGGTGGCGCTTCCTTTTCGCTTTTTTATATGTTGTTACGCCTCGGTCTTGCCGTGGAGCTTCTTTTGCAGCCAGTCCTTGCCGTCCACATAGCGGGACACGATGAAGGACACCACATAGTCGCCTGCGGCGTTGACCATGGTGGCCGGGGGATCCACCAGATTGCCGATGGCCAGCGCGATGGGGTAGGCAATGGCCAGCTGGTCGGGGAAGAAGATGGTGCAGACCACCAGCTCGCCGGTGCCGCCGCCGCCGGGGATGCCGCTCATGGCCACGGAGGAGAACACCGCCACGATGATGGCCAGGATCGCCTTATCCGTGGAGAAGTCCAGCCCGAACACGCCGAACAGGAACGCCACCTTGACGATGGCGGACATGGCCGAGCCGTCCATGTGCATGGTAGCGCCCATAGGCAGCACGATGTCCGTCACATCCTTGCTGATGCCGGATTCCTCCGCCACCTCCATGTTGGTGGGGATGGTGGCCACGCTGGAGCAGGTGCCGAAGGACACCGCCGCCGGGCGGAACAGCTTGGAGAGCATCAGCTTCGCGCCGCCCTTGCCGCCGCCGAACCGGGCGTAGATGGGGAAGAAGATGAACATGTAGGCGAAGCTCATGACATAGTAAATAATAAGCGTGCGGCTGTAGTCCTTCACCAGCTCAGGCCCGTAGGTGGCCACCAGATCGGCAAAGAAGCCGAAGAAGCCGATGGGCGCGTAGTAGGTGATGAGCTTCACGGTCTTCATGATGCAGCCCGTGATATCCTCCAGCAGCTTTGCCGTTTTCGTCTCCGGGCCGCCGTTCATCTGGATGCCGAAGCCGAACAGCACCGCCGCCACGATCAGGGGCAGGATGGCGCGGCGGCTCAGCAGCTCCGCAAAGTCGGGCTTCGTAAAGAAGTTCACGATCATGTCGCCGAAGCCCAGCGCCTCGCCGACCTCGCCCTCCACGATGGTATAGCTGCCGTCCACCAACGGGAAGATGCGGCAGACGATGTACATCAGCACACCGGCGATG
Source organism: Faecalibacterium prausnitzii (assembly GCA_002313795.1). Taxonomy (GTDB): domain Bacteria; phylum Bacillota; class Clostridia; order Oscillospirales; family Ruminococcaceae; genus Faecalibacterium; species Faecalibacterium prausnitzii_L. The sequence goes on along the minus strand of DCCL01000233.1, from coordinate 15,378 downwards.
GCGGCGGTGACGAGGAACGTGGCGATGGTCACGCCCATGATCTTGCCGGCGCGCTTCACGCTCTTCATGTTGGCGATGGCAGAGGCGATGGAGCAGAACACCATGGGCACCACCACGCAGAACATCATGTTGATGAACAGCGTGCCGAGGAATTCGATCTTGCCGCCGAACTCCGGCGCGAACGCGCCCACCAGACAGCCGCCCACGATACCGGTGAGCATGCACAGGATAAACCAGTAGTTTTTCAGAAATTTCTTCATAATGACCTCCTCCACAAATCGCAGCGAGAACTTTCGTTCTCTATTATATGGGCATTTTCCGCAATGTAAATCATAAATCTTGCGTAGTTATTTGCAAATCGTGCTCTTTCTCTGTGTCTGCCGAGGGGCTGCGTCCAAACTGCTTCTTATAGGCGCGGGAAAACGTCGAATAATCCTGATACCCCGCCTGCACCGCGGCCTCCGCCGGGGTACACCCCCGCGCCAGCAGCTGCTGCGCCAGCAGCAGCCGTTTCTCCGTCAGATAGCCGTGGACGGAATACCCCGTCTCCTGCCGGAACCGCCGCATCATGTGGTATTTGCTGATGTAGAACCGTTCCGCCAGCTGGTCGATGGTCAGCGGCTCCGTCAGGTGCAGGTTCAGGTATTGCAGCAGAGAGATCACCTTGCTGTCTCCCCCGGCGGCGCCCACCCGGTGCCCGCCCCGGCAGACCCGGTTCACCTCCACCATCAGCTCTGTGAACTGCGCCTGCGCCAGCAGCGCCGCGCCGTAGCCGCCCTGCCGGATCGTCTCCGCCAGCGCCTGAAACAGCGGCCTGACCCGGCTGCCGTTCTCGTCCCGGTATACATATTGAAATGTCTCCTGTGCCCGCCGGAAACACTCCGTGGGATCGCAGTCCCCCGCCGTCAGCGAGCGGAGGTGTTCCGGCGCGATGTACAGGATCATCCGCTCGTAGTAGTCCCCCGCCGCCACCACAGGCCGATGGATGCTGCCGCTTCCCACCAGCACAAAGTCGCCGGGGCTAAGCTCGTAGCGCTCGCCCTCCACGGCGTAGCCCGCCTTTCCCGCCAGCAGGATAATGATCTTATGAAAGGCGTGGTAGTGATATTCGATGTATTCGCCCCGCCCATCCGCCAGATGGAACAGGCGGAACGGCTCCCTCAGGTAGCCTCTCTCCTCATATTGCAACGGTTCCACCGTATCACCTCCGCATTTTTTGCCATCATTATAACACAGCTTATGCAAATATTGCAATATTCCAGCCAGCTTATTACCGTTCTGAAAATTTTGTTTCCAATTTGTAATTTTTATGTAGCTTTTTTGATAGAGTTGTGATATAGTATCGGTTGTCGGGTACCTTACCCCCGGCGAAATCAATGCGATGGAAGGTAATACCCATGTTCGGAAAACAGATCGCGGCGCTGGGTCTGTCCAGTCTGCTGCTTTTCTCCGGGGCTGTCACCGCCGCCAACGCGGAGGAGACGACGCCCATCGACACCGCCGGCTATACGGCCGCCGTGGAAGCGCTGGCCGGCAGCGGTGTTGTGTCCGGCTCCGCTACCGCCCTTCAGACCGGCGACGGTCTGCGTCTGGCGGAGGAGGCCGGCCTGCTGGACGGCGATACGCTGTCCCTGACCCAGCTTTCCGCTCAGGCGCTGGTACAGGAGACGGAGGCGCTCCGCAAGGAGAACTTCCTGAAGGAAAACACCGGTGTTCTGGTGGACTGCAATTCCTACATTTCTCTTCGCGCCGAACCCAGCACCGACGCGCAGCGCCTGCGCATCATCTTCGATGGCAAGGCCGCCCGTCTGCTGGACATAGTGGACGATGAGTGGTATCAGGTGGCCTACGGCAGCGATACCGGCTACGTCCTGTCCGAGTACTGCCAGCCCGTGCGCTATGAGGATTACGAGGGCACCGCCGCCACCAACACCCTGCTGGAGGATGTCATCGCCGAGGCGTACAGCTATCTGGACACCCCGTACCGCTACGGCGGCACCAGCCGCAGCGGGATCGACTGCTCCGGCTTCACCATGAAGGTGTTCGGTGCCTTCGGCATCAGCCTGCCCCACGGCGCTACCAGCCAGTACCGCATGTGCCGCAGCGTGACCACCGCGGAGCGTGCACCCGGCGATCTGGTGTTCTTCGCCACCGGCGGCAGCGGCATCGGTCATGTGGGCATCTATCTGGGCGGAGGGCAGTTTATCCATTCCAGCACCAGCAGCGGCGTGATCATCAGCTCCCTGTACGAGAGCTACTACGCCCGCACCTACCTCTACGCCGCCCGTCTTATCGACATGTAAGCAGAAACTTCTTCATGATCCCCTTTTCTTTTGTAGAGGAAACGCCAGCCTTTCGGCTGGCGTTTCTGTTTCATTCGGTATATTTGCATATTTATTCATTTATACGCCGGTCAGTGTCGCCGTTCTGCACAATTAAAACCTCATTTTCCCCCGTTTTCCCATGTACTGTTTGTACAAATTCGCCTTTTCATCGATTTTTTATGCAAAAACATGTTGACATTTATGCACGCGCGGTGTATAGTAGCCACTGTCAGGAGGAACTCCTCCGAAATACACGTCTATATCCCGGTTTCCGGTATAGAACCATACACAATTTGAAAGGAAGTAAGTAACATGAAAAAGTTTATGGCAATGCTGCTGGCGCTGGTCATGGCTCTGAGCCTGGTGGCCTGCGGCCAGAAGGCTGACGACACCAAGAAGGATGACACCGCCGCCGACACCGACGATTCTCTGGTGGTTCTGGAGAATGTGGTGGATTGGGGCGAGACGGAGCCCTATCGCGTTCTGGTGCAGAAGGGCGACCCCAAGGGTCTGCTGCCCGGCATCAACAAGGCCATTGCTGAGCTGACCGCCAACGACGGCGCACTGCTCAAGGAGATCGAGGACAAGGTCGCCTCTCAGGAGACGTACACCCCCGATTCCGTTTCCTCCGATCTGGCCGCTGCCGACGAGGATGCCGCCGCCAGCGACAAGCCCGTTCTGGTCATGGGCACCAGCCCCGACTATCCCCCCTACGAGTTCTTCGCTGATGCCGCTATGACCGAGTACGCCGGTATCGACGTGGAAGTGGGCAAGTACATCGCCGAGTCCATGGGCATGGAGCTGCAGATCGAGTCCATGAACTTCGATAATCTGGTGACCTCCCTGAGCAACGGCGACTTCGACATGGTGCTGGCCGCCTGCGAGTACACCGATGAGCGTGCCCTGGCCTGCGACTTCTCCGACCCCTACTACACCGACCTGCCTCCCGTCATTCTGGTGAAGGCCTCCAATGCCGACAAGTACAAGACCGTTGACGACATCAATCAGGCCTCCGTCATCATCGGCGCTCAGAAGAACACCACCAAGGCCATGGCCGCCGCCGATATGTTCCCCGACGCCGCCAACGGCATGGTTCTGGAATCCCTGGTTCCCACTCTGGTCACTGAGCTGAAGAACGGCACCATCGACCTGCTGGTGCTGGACGGCAACGTGGGTCTGAGCTACGTGGGCTGATAATCCCGCCAACCACCGCAAACGTGCAAAGCCCCGGCTTTGCACGCTTGCGCTGTGTATCAGAACTTTTGAAAGGATGTCTCGTCTATGTCGTGGAATGATCTGTTTGTCAACATGGACAACACCAACTTCTTCAACTTCTCGTTCCTGCCCAAGTACGGCTCCGCCTTCGTCCGCGGCTTTGAATACACCCTGCTGCTGGCGGTTGTGTCCGTGTTGCTGGCTGTGATCCCCGCTCTGCTGTTGGCTATGATGCGGCTGAGCAAGGTCAAGCCCATCAAGTGGTTCGCCGGCGCGTATATCGCCGTGTTCCGTTCCACCCCCATGCTGGTGCAGCTGTCCATCATCTACTTCGGACTGTTCCACTACATCACCCTGCCCCGCACCCTTCTGTTCGGCTTTATCGCCATCAACCGCTTCATCCCCGGCGTGGTGGCGCTGGCGCTGAACAGCTCGGCGTATGTGGCCGAGATATTCCGCGCCGGTATTCTGGCCGTGGACAAGGGGCAAACAGAGGCCGCCCGCTCGCTGGGTCTTTCCGGCTGGCAGTCCATGCGGCTGGTGGTGCTGCCCCAGGCCATCAAGAACGTCCTCCCCGCTCTGGCCAATGAGGTGGTCACCATGGTGAAGGAATCCTCCATCTGCTCTGTGCTGGGCATGGCGGAGATCATGTACACCGCCCAAACCGTCTCCGGCAACAGCTACATCACGCTGGCGCCCTATGTGCTGGCCGCGCTGGTCTACTTCTGCATCAACTACCCCGCCTCCAAAGCGATCGAGGCCATAGAAAGGAGAATGCGCCGTGGCGATAAGCAGTAAAGTTCTCATCTCCGTGAAAAAGCTGGTCAAGGAGTACAACCACGGCACCGTTCACGCGCTGGACGGCTGTGACCTGGACATCCACAAGGGCGAGGTGGTGGCCATCATCGGCCCCTCCGGTTCCGGCAAGTCCACTCTGCTGCGCAGCCTGAACATGCTGGAGGAGCCCACCTCCGGTGCTATCTTCTTCGACGGCGTGGATCTGGCCAGCAAGTCGGTGAATATCGACCTCCACCGCCAGAAGATGGGCATGGTGTTCCAGCACTTCAACCTCTTCCCCCACCTGACCGTCAAGAAGAACCTCGAGCTGGCCCCTACCCTGCTCAAGCTCAAAGACAAGGCCGCCATCTCCGCCCGTGCTGACGAGCTGCTGGCCCGCGTGGGTCTGGCCGACAAGGCCAACGCCTACCCCAAGAGCCTTTCCGGTGGTCAGCAGCAGCGCATCGCCATTGCCCGTGCACTGGCCATGGACCCGGACGTCATCCTCTTTGACGAGCCCACCAGTGCACTCGACCCCGAGATGGTAGGCGAGGTTCTGGAACTGATGAAGGAATTGGCCCACACCGGCATCACCATGCTGGTCGTTACCCACGAAATGGGCTTTGCCCGCGAAGTGTCCAACCGCGTCATCTTCATCGATGATGGCAAAATCCAGGAGGACGAGCCCCCGCAGGAGCTCTTCACCAACCCCAAGCATCCCCGCCTGAAGGCATTCCTCTCCAAGATGCTGTAATTTCTTTTCCTATAAAAAACACCTCTGTGCGCTGCACAGAGGTGTTTTTGCTTTCCCGTTTCAGAACGAGCCGCCGGAGGAACCGCCGAAGCCGCTCGAATCCGTAGAGGAACCGCCGCCGGAAGAAGAGCTGGACTCCTTCTTCGGCGGGTCATAGGTACGCTCCCGGGTGGTGTGGGTGTAGCAGTCGCGCTTGACCCGCAGCTCAAAGCCGGGCATATAGTCGTTGGCCTGGGTCTTCTTTTTGGCCGTTTTCATCTGACCGTAGAGGATGAAGCAGATGACCGCAGAGATGCCGAGGGGGAACAGCATGGCGATGGCCAAGCTATCCCAGCCAATATCATTGTCCTCATCGATGGGCTCCCCGTGCTTGGCGTAATAGTTCAGCGCGTGGTCGCACATATCGAGGTAGGTCTCTGCCGCACCCTTCCAGTCGTTGTCCGAGAGGTGGGATACGATGTCATTTTCCTGCTCCTGGATGCGGTAGTCGGTAAAAGCCGTGACGCCGCCGCCATAGGTGATGGTGACATACTTGCGGGAACCCACTGCCACCATGAACAGGATGCCGCTCTTTTCATCGCCATAGCCGAGGCCGTTGGTGATGTAATAGTTTTTTGCGTAGTCGCGCTGGTCAGTGTCCCCGATGTCATCCACCATCAGGAGGTAGACGTCCACATCATGGCCTTCCGAAGCGCTCTCTGCCTTCTGTTCCAGCTGTGCCAGCGTATCGGCGTCGAACACGCCGCATTCATCCCGCACCAGCGGGGCCGCAGCGCCTGCGGGCAGGACGATGACCATGCAGAGCAGGGCCGCAGTCAGAAGGGCAGACAGTTTTTTCAATGTTTTCATTTTACCGTTCCCCCTCTCACAGCAACAGGAACAGGGCCGTCAGGATCATCAGCGGGATGCTGATGCCGGCAAACCATGCCGCCACCCGGCCCTTATCCACCGGCAGGTCACCGATGAGCCGACCGGTCTGGCCGTTCATGGCGAAGAGGAAGTCCTTGTCTTTCCAGCGGGTGTGGAGCATCCAGACCGGGAGCAGGGCGTAGTGAGGTTCCAGCTGCCGCAGGTCCACCTGCTCCGAGAGGGTCTGCAGGCCGGTGTAGCCGCCCAGCGTACTATGCAGGGCTGCGGCGGTGCTGTTCTGCATCCGGCTCACGGCGCGGGCGGCGCATTTCTTGTCGTCCTCGTCGTACCGGTCGGCCAGAAAGCCGGGCAGATAGGCTGTGGAGAAGGGCTTGAGCTCCTTATAATCAAAGGGCTCAATGGCGTCCATATGGGCATCCGGCATCTTGCTGGAGCCATCCACCGGCACCTGGACGAAATCCGCGTCGCCCACGCGGGCGATGTCGAAGTGCTTTGTGGTGGTGACGATGTAATCGCCCTCCCGGTGACTCTCGCTGATCTCGCCTTTATAGGCGCCCCGGGCTTCCATCCGGCCATCGTAGAGCCAGAAGGGCACATACACGCCCTGGATCTCTTCGATGTGGTTATCGTCCTTGAAGGCTTTGGGCAGGAACGCTTTGCCCTTATAATACTTTTTCAGGTTGGCGATGGCCGTCTTTTTGTCCATCTTGAAGGGAATGATGTACTCCGGCTTGAGCTTGCCGGAAAGCTGACCGCCCAGTACCATGGGGTTGCCGCAGTAAGGGCAGGTGGTGGCGGCGGTCTCCGGGCCGCAGACCAGCTCGGCACCGCAGGAGGTGCAGGTGCGGCTGCTGAGGCCGCCCGTCTCTTTTTCACTCCAGACCGGGCCGTTGGACGCAGCTTTTTCGGCAGCTTCTGCGGCCTTGTCGGCCTGAGCCTGTTTCTCGCCGTAGAGGGCTTCCACCTCGCTCACTTCATAGGTAGAGCCGCAGTAGTCGCAGACCAGCTTGCCGGAGGCGCTGTCGAACCGCAGCGGGCCTGTACAGGCCGGGCACTGATAATTCGTTGTCTTTTCTGCCATCTTTCAGGCCCCCTTTCAAACGCCGAAGGGCTTACCGCACTCGGGGCAGAACTTGGGCGGGTTGGACGGGTCGGCAGGGGTCCAGCCGCAGTTGGAGCACTTGGCTGCGGGGCGGGGTTTGCCGCACTCCGAGCAGAATTTACCGGTATTGTGGGTGCCGCAGCTGCACACCCAGCCCTCTTCCGGACGGGGCTTGCCGCAGGCGGTGCAGAACTTGCCAGTGTTGCCGGTCTGCCCGCAGGAGCAGGTCCAGCTGCCTGCCGGGGCAGCAGGGGCCGGGGCAGGAGCAGCAGTCTGCTGCTGTGCCCCCATCTGATACAGGGCCTGTGCATTGACGCCGCCTGCAGCAGCGGCCTGATTCATCCCCATAAAGGCCATGGCCGGGCCGGCAGTGGTGTTGGAAGCAGCGGCCTGCATGGCAGCGGCCTGTGCACCCACCAGATGAGCTGCGGCGCGGCTGGGGTCCATAAAGGCGGCGCTGCGCTGCAGCTCCTTGATCATCTGCTCGTCCTCTTCGCTGGCCTTGACGCCGGACACGCCGAGGGAGACGATCTCGATGCCCCGCAGCTTGCTCCACTTGGCAGACAGCTCCTGGTTCAGGGCGTCGGCCAGCTCGGCAGTGTGGCCGGGCAGAGCAGAATACCGGATGCCCATCTCGCTGATGCGGGCAAAGGCAGGCTGCAATGCTGTCATCATCTCGGTGCGCATCTGGCCTTCCAGAGCGTCCCGGGTGTACTCGTTTTCCACATTTCCACAGACATTGGTGTAAAACAGGATGGGGTTGACGATGCGGTAGCTGTACTCACCGAAGCAGCGGATGCCCACATCGATGTCGATGCCGGCCCGCTGATCCACCACACGGAAGGGCACCGGGCTGGGGGTGCCGTACTTGTTGCCCATCAGCTCTTTGGTGTTGATGTAGTAGATGCGCTGGTCGGTGGCTGCCTGCCCGCCGAAGGTGAACCGCTTGCCGATCTCGGCAAACACCTCATCGATGTTCTTGGCAAGGCCCTTGCTCAGCAGAGAGGGCTGAGTGCCTGTATTATAGGTATACTCGCCCGCCTCGGCGCAGAGGTCTACCACCTTGCCCTGCTCCACGATGAGGGCGCACTGGCCCTCGGCCACGGCCACGATGGAGCCGTCGGTGATGATGTTCTCAGTGCCGCGGCGGTTGGCCGAACGGCCGGAGACTTTCTTCTGTCCCTTGACTGCCAGCACCTCCGCCGGGAGGGCATCGCAATAAAAATATTCCTTCCACTGGTCGCCCATCACGCCGGATGCTGCGCCCAGAGCTGCTCTGACAAGACCCATAAGTCAAAATCTCCTTTATCCGCCCGCATTCTGCCCTGTCGCATATCCTGCGGCAGGGCCCGGGCTTTTTTTCAGTATACCACAAAAACCACCGCGAAAAAAGAAAACCCTTGCATTTTATCCACGATGGGTGTAGAATACTCCCGACAAACAAATACAGGGGAGCTTGTGAAAGCAGGCTGAGAGGGAGTTCTCGAACTCCGACCCTATTACCTGATGCGGATAATGCCGCCGTAGGAAGTCATAACCGTGTTTATGGATTTTTACAGGAGATGCCGCAGAAGGCATCTCCTGTTTTTTGTTATCACCGGCTCTGCAGCCCCGGCAACGGCTGCGGCCCGGCTGAGGGGGAGCGCCCTGAGCTTCGGGTGAAAGATGTGCGATGGGAAGCCGTGTTCCGGCGTGAGAGGAGACCAGCAAGTCTCGACCGCTTCTTCCGTGTACCTGTGCCTTTTCGGGGGCGTCAGGTCTGTTTGTGTGCGGGAGCAGCGGGATCTTTCCCCACCTGCTTCCGCCTGAATTTTTTAAAAAGGAGCTTCTCACTATGAAACACTATTCTGCAAAAAAGCTGGCCCTTGCCGGAATGTTCTGTGCCGTCGCTGTTGTGGGCAGCGTGTTCTCCTTCCCCGTGTTCGGCAGCAAGTGCGCCCCTGTGCAGCACATGGTCAACATCCTCTGCGCCGTTCTGCTGGGGCCCTACTACGGCGTAGGCGTGGCCTTTGTGGCCTCCCTGCTGCGCAACCTGCTGGGTCTGGGCAGCCTGATGGCCTTCCCCGGCAGCATGTTCGGTGCCCTGCTCTGCGGCATCGTCTTTGACAAGACCAAGAAGCTGCTGCCCACTCTGGTGGGTGAGGTGTTCGGCACCTCCATCCTGGGCGGTCTCTGCGCCTACCCCGTCGCCATCCTGCTGATGGGCAAGAGCGCCGGCGACATCGCTTTCTACGCCTACATCGTGCCCTTCCTGGTCTCCACTGCAGGCGGTGCCATCATCGCCGGTGTGCTGCTGTTCAGCCTTGAGCGGATGGGTGCCCTGCGGGCCATGCAGTCCAGCCTGAACTGAGGAAGGAGTAACTACAGCCATGTTCCAGAATGTCTTTGCCAACGTGCGGGCCAAAAGCCCCCTCGTCCACAACATCACCAACTACGTTACCGTCAACGATTGCGCCAACATGGTGCTGGCCTGCGGTGCCTCCCCTATCATGGCAGATGATGCCGCCGAGGTGGAGGACATCACCACCCTGTGTGCCGGGCTGAACATCAACATCGGCACCCTGAACAGCCGCACCATCCCCTCCATGCTTCTGGCCGGCCGCACCGCGAAAAAACTGGGCCGTCCGGTCATCCTCGACCCGGTGGGTGCAGGCGCTTCTCATCTCCGCACCGAGACTGCTCTCCAGCTGCTGCGGGAGGCCAAGCCTACCGTCATCCGGGGCAACATCTCCGAGATCCGGACGCTGGCCGCAGGCAGCGGCACCACCAAGGGCGTGGATGCCGACACGGCAGACAAGGTGACCGACGAGACGCTGGACAGCGCTGTGGCCTTTGCAAAAGCTTTTGCCGCCCGCACCGGGGCCGTCGTGGCTGTGACCGGTGCCATCGATATCGTAACTGACGGCGAGAAAGCTTACTGCATCCGGAACGGCCACCCCATGATGAGCGCTGTCACCGGCACCGGCTGCCAGCTCTCGGCCCTGACGGCTGCCTTCTGCGCCGCCAACCCGGACAGCATTCTGGAAGCCACTGCTACTGCCGTCTGTGCCATGGGCCTTGCGGGCGAGATCGCCCACAGCCGCCTGACCAGACTGGACGGCAGCGCTACCTACCGCAATTATATCATCGACGCCATCTATAATATGACGCCGGAGCAGCTCGAGGAGGGCGCACGCTATGAAATGCGATAAACACACCATGCTTCTCTATGCCGTCACCGACCGGGCATGGACGGGCCGCGAGACCCTTTTCCAGCAGGTGGAAGCCGCCCTGAAGGGCGGCGTCACCTGCGTCCAGCTGCGGGAAAAGGAGCTGGATGAGGAAGATTTTCTCAAGGAGGCCATGGAGCTTTCCGCCCTCTGCCGCAGCTACGGTGTCCCCTTCATTATCAATGACAATGTGGACATCGCCATCAAGTGCCATGCCGACGGCATCCATGTGGGGCAGGAAGACATGGCCGCCGCAGATGTCCGGGCCAAGGTAGGCCCCGATATGATCATCGGTGTGTCGGCCCATTCCGTGGAGGAAGCACAGCAGGCCGTGGCACACGGTGCCGATTATCTGGGCGTAGGCGCAGCCTTCTCCACCCACACCAAGACGGATGTGGATGTGCTGCCCGAGGGCGAGCTGCAGGCCATCTGCAACTCCGTGGATGTGCCTGTGGTGGCCATCGGCGGCATCCATAAAGACAATATCCTCAAGCTGAAGGGTTCCGGCGCTGACGGCGTCGCCCTCGTGAGCGCCATCTTCAGTGCTGAAAATATCGAGGCTGAGTGCAGGGAACTGAAAGCACTGGCCGAACAGATCGTATAACCATTCCGGTTTTCCCGAACGGGGAAGCCAAAAGCATCTCTCACCCAAAGGAGTTCTTCATGAAAACTGCACTTACCATCGCGGGCAGCGATTCCAGCGGCGGTGCCGGCATCCAGGCCGACCTCAAAGCCATGACCATGAACGGCGTCTTCGCCATGAGCGCCATCACCGCCCTGACCGCCCAGAACACCACCGGCGTCTCCGGCATCTATGAGGTGACGCCCGAATTTCTGGCCCAGCAGATCGATGCCGTGTTCACCGATATCCGCCCCGACGCGGTCAAAATCGGCATGGTGTCCTCTGCCCCCCTCATCGAGACCATTGCCGAGCGGCTCCGCTTCTACAAGGCAGAGCACATCGTGGTGGATCCCGTGATGGTAGCCACTTCCGGTTCCGACCTCATCGCATCGGATGCTGTGCGCACCCTCTGCCGGGAGCTGTTCCCGCTGGCTGAGGTCATCACTCCCAACCGCCACGAGGCAGAAGTTCTGTCCGGGATGTCCATCCATGACCGCAGCGATATGGTGTCTGCGGCCCGGGCCATTGCGGACAATTACCACTGCAATGTGCTGCTCAAGGGCGGCCACAGCGACACCGATGCCGACGACCTGCTGGTGTTCTGCCAGGGCGGCGAACACTGGTTTGCCGGTCAGCGCATCGACAACCCCAACACCCACGGCACCGGCTGCACCCTGTCCAGTGCCATTGCGGCCAACCTTGCCAAGGGCTTTGAGCTGGTGGATGCCATCGCCCGGGCCAAGGCCTACCTCACCGACGCACTGAACGCCCAGCTTGATCTGGGCCATGGCTCCGGCCCGCTGGATCACACGTTGGGTGGTGTGGGCGTTGAAAACTGGATGCACGGCGTCCCGGACGCTGTACAGATATAAAGAGAATCAGAGTGTAATTTTCGGAGGATTTCAAATGCAGACTTACACTACCCAGATGGATGCCGCACGCAAGGGCATCGTCACCCCTCAGATGGAGATCGTGGCCAAGAAGGAGTACCGCACCGTCGAGGAGATCCGTCAGCTGGTGGCTGAGGGCAAGGTCGCCATCCCGGCCAACAAGCACCACGAGTGCCTGGATCCCGAGGGCATCGGCTCCATGCTGCGCACCAAGATCAACGTCAACCTGGGCGTCTCCCGCGACTGCAAGGACTACAATATCGAGATGCAGAAGGTCATGAGCGCTGTCAACATGGGCGCTGAGGCCATCATGGACCTGTCCAGCCACGGCAACACCCAGCCCTTCCGTCAGAAGCTGACCCACGAGTGCCCCGTTATGATCGGCACCGTGCCTGTGTATGACTCCGTCATCCACTATCAGCGCGACCTGGCTACCCTGACCGCTCAGGACTTCGTGGATGTGGTGCGTCTGCACGCAGAGGACGGCGTGGACTTCGTCACCCTGCACTGCGGCATCACCCGCAAGACCATCGACCAGATCCGCAAGCACAAGCGGAAGATGAACATCGTCAGCCGCGGCGGTTCCCTGGTCTTCGCCTGGATGTGCATGACCGGCAACGAGAGCCCCTTCTATGAGCACTTCGACGAGATCTGCGAGATCTGCGCCGAGCACGATGTGACCATCTCTCTGGGCGACGCCTGCCGTCCCGGCTGTCTGGCTGACGCCACTGATGTCTGCCAGATCGAGGAGCTGGTGCGTCTGGGCGAGCTGACCAAGCGCGCCTGGTCTCACAACGTTCAGGTCATGGTGGAGGGCCCGGGCCATGTGCCTCTGAATCAGGTCGCCGCCAACATGGAAGTCCAGAAGAGCATCTGCATGGGCGCTCCCTTCTATGTCCTCGGACCTCTGGTGACCGATATCGCTCCCGGCTACGACCACATCACCGCTGCCATCGGCGGCGCTGTCGCTGCCATGAGCGGCGCAGCCTTCCTGTGCTACGTCACCCCCGCCGAGCATCTGGCTCTTCCCAATGTGGACGACGTCAAGCAGGGCATCGTGGCCTCCAAGATCGCTGCTCACGCCGCCGATATCGCCAAGGGCATTCCTCACGCCCGGGACATCGACGACAAGATGGGCGACGCCCGCCGCGTGCTGGACTGGGATGCACAGTTTGCCTGCGCTCTCGACCCCGAGACCGCCAAGGCCATCCGCGACGCCCGTCTGCCCGAGGATGACCACAGCGATACCTGCTCCATGTGCGGCAAGTTCTGCGCTGTCCGCAGCATGAACAAGGCTCTGGCCGGTGAGTACATCGACATCCTGTAAGCTGCTGCTCTGATATTTTATCGCTCCGCTGCGATTTTGTTTCATGGCCGTCCGGTGAATGCCGGGCGGCTTTTCTGCATCAAAAAAGGCCCCGGAACCGCGATGGTTCCGGGGCCTTTCAGTTGCGCCAGCAGGAGTCGAACCTGCGATGGGGGAGTCAAAGTCCCCTGCCTTACCGCTTGGCGATGGCGCATCAGTATAGGATAGTATAGCATATTTTTTCATTTTCCACAAGAGCCGCCGGGCCGCTGGTGGCGCTTTTTCTCCAAAAGCAGAGAAATTATCACATTTTTTACAGATAATGCCTTACAGAGCAGCATATTTGCGATATGTGCTTGGCAGATGCTGCCGGTGCATCCAAAATGCAGTCGGCCCTATTTCGCACTTGCCGGGTTTTTGCCGGTATGATATACTTGCTTCAAAGATGCATCCCTCTGCAGAAAGGAGAACCGCTATGATATCCCACCTCATCCTTGGTGTGCTCTTTCTCGTCTGGGGCATTGCCGACCTGCTCCGCATCCAGCTGCCCGGCGTGCTGGGCAAGCGGACAGAAGCCTTTGACAGTGAGGAGGCCCGTACCCTCTGGCAGCGGCTGTTCGGTGTGCTGGAGCTCGTCATCGGCGGCGGTGAGGCGGTATTCTACTTTTTCTCCGACAACGGCACTGTGACCAGCATCATTCTCGTGGTGATGATCCTCGCCGCCGTCTGCATTCTCGGGCCGTACTATCACTGGCGCAAAGAAAAAAGCGAAGACAACGACGGGCAGGGGTAACACTGCCCCAACACAAGGAGGAAGACCGCTATGGGGCCATGGTATTATGAAGTCGTCAGCTTTGACGGCGATTATGTCAATCTGCGCCGCACCGACATCGAGAGCGATGAGCTGAACCCGGTGGCGCTGGCCTTGCTGCCGCCGGAAATCGATGTGGGCAGCAAGCTCAAGTGCGAATATTTCCAGTATGAGATCATCGACTGAGCCGAAAAACGAAATTTTTCTGCAATAAAAGGGGCTGTTGCAAAATAAAAATGCAATAGCAATTTGCACAAAGAAATAACGCAAAATCAGAAACCCGGAACCCTTTTGGAGCTGTTTTGGCCCCGAAAAGGTTTCGGGTTTTGTGCATTATTTTTTCAGAAAGCTATTTTGCAACAGCTCCTTTTGTTGTATCTTTTTGTCAAATTAAATGTGTTTGCGGTCTGACTCCGCCCATTTTATTGGGAAGGGGGTGAGGCGAAATGGATAATTTTATTACCTTTATTCTGTCCGTCGCAGCAAATGTTTTATATAGCGGAACCCGGGTTGCGGCTCCCAGCGCCGGATGAGGGGTAAGTTCTGAAGCTGCTGCCTTCTGTAGCAACCTGACAATGCTCAATGATAGAGCACTTTTCCGGCAGAAGCCCTCTCAGTCTGCTGCGCAGACAGCTCCCCCAGAGGGGGAGCCATTGGCAGGCCGGGCAGCTTTCAGCTGAACGCCTGAAGTCTAATATAACGCAAAAGATAGTGCCCTGCTACAGAGGGCAGCAGCTTCTGGACAAGCGCTCCTTGTCAAGCTGCTGTGAATCTCTATAGCAGGGCACTACTGTTTACGATAGAATCAAACTTTTCTCGTCCAGACGAAACTTTATCGACACGCCAGTGGCTCCCCCTCTGGGGGAGCTGTCACGCCTGCGGCGTGACTGAGAGGGCGCTTTGCTGATTGCTGATTATTTTGATTGGGTTGATTTGTTCAGATTAGTCGCTGACGTAGGGCATCAGAGCAACGTGACGAGCACGCTTGATGGCGGTGGTCAGGGCGCGCTGATGATAAGCGCAGGTGCCGGTCACACGGCGGGGAATGATCTTTGCACGCTCAGAGACGTACTTACGCAGACGGGGCACGTCCTTGTAATCGATGGTGTCGATGCGATCGACACAGAAGCTGCAAACCTTCTTGCGGCCGCGACGCATGGGGCGTGCGGGGCGAGAGCCTTCGGTTCTTTCAAAAGCCATTGCTTATTACCTCCT
>DCCL01000233.1:0-222 GCA_002313795.1 Faecalibacterium prausnitzii | reverse complement strand
TCAGAACGGCAGGTCATCGCTGTCATCAATCACAGCGAAATCATCTGCACTGCCGGCGGAATAGCTGGGAGCTGCCTCCACAGCGGCCGGACGGGCAGGGGCTGCGTTCTGGTAGGCGGGAGCGGAATTCTGATAATTCGCTCCACCGCCCTGATTGCTGCTCTTGGGGCCCGCAAAGCTGATGTTGTTCGCAACGACCTCCACAGCCGTGCGGTTGTTGCC
>DCCL01000176.1 GCA_002313795.1 Faecalibacterium prausnitzii | reverse complement strand
GGCCGCGCGGCCCGCAACGCCGAAGGTCTGGTCATCATGTACGCCGATGAGGTGACGGACAGCATGGAGCGGGCCATCACCGAGACGGAGCGCCGCCGTGCCATCCAGATGGCCTACAATACGGAGCACGGCATCGTGCCCAAGACCATCGTCAAGGCCATCCCGGACAGCATTGAGATCAGCGATAAAGCAGAGAATGCGAAGATGAATACCCGCCGGATGGGCAAACTGGAACGGGAAGCTGCCATTGACCGCCTGACCCGTGAGATGAAGGAAGCTGCCAAACTGCTGGAATTTGAGCACGCGGCCTTCCTCCGCGACCAGATCGACCGGCTGCGCAGGGGAGAGAACCCCACCGTGGACTCTGCGGCCGAGACAGAGCGGAAACAGAACCATGCACAGACACAGAGAAGAGGGAGAAAATATCTTGGCAAACGATAAAATTGTAATAAAAGGTGCCCGGGAGCACAACCTGAAAAATGTGAGTCTGACCCTCCCGCGGGAAAAACTCATCGTCATGACCGGCCTTTCCGGTTCGGGTAAATCCAGTCTGGCCTTTGACACCATCTACGCCGACGGCCAGCGCCGCTATGTGGAGAGCCTGTCCAGCTATGCCCGGATGTTCCTGGGCCGGATGGACAAGCCTGATGTGGATGAAATTACCGGTCTGTCCCCGGCCATCTCCATCGACCAGAAGACCACCAGCCATAACCCCCGCTCTACCGTGGGCACTGTGACGGAAATTTATGACTATCTGCGCCTTCTTTACGCCCGTGTAGGCGTGCCCCATTGCCCGGTCTGCGGCCGGGTCATCAGCCAGCAGAGTGTGGATGAGATGGTAGATGCCGTCCTCAAGCTGGAAGAGGGGACAAAGTTCCAGATTCTGGCTCCCGTCGTCCGCCAGCGCAAGGGCACCCAGCAGAAGGAGCTGGATGCCGCCCGCCGTGCCGGCTATGCCCGCGTAAAAATTGACGGCAATATGTATGACCTCGATGAGGAGATCACCCTGGAAAAGAACATCAAGCACACGGTGGAGGTGGTCGTGGACCGCCTCGCCATGCGCAAGGGCATCCGGGGCCGTTTGGCCGACTCGCTGGAAACGGCACTGGCCCTTACCGGCGGCGTGGCCGAGGTGGATGTCATCGGCGGCGAGTGCATGACTTTCAGCCAGAACTTCGCCTGCCCGGAACACGGCGTCTCCATCAGTGACCTGTCGCCCCGGCTCTTCTCCTTCAATAACCCTCTGGGTGCCTGCGAGAAGTGCACCGGCCTCGGCACCTTCATGCGGGTGGATGAAGAGCGCATCCTGCCCAACCGGAATCTCTCCATCCGGGAAGGCGCCATCAAGGCCAGCGGCTGGTATTATGCCGAAGGCTCTGTGGCCGAGATGTACTATCTGGGCCTTGGCAAAAAATACGGCTTCACGTTGGATACACCCATCAAGGATATGAGCACCGAGGCTGTCAACGCCCTGCTTTACGGCACCAACGGCGAAAAAATCGAGATGCACCGTACCAATGAGTTCGGCAGCGGCGTCTACTATAATACCTTTGAGGGCATCGTGGAGAACCTTGAGCGCCGCTTCCGGGAGACCAACAGCGAGTGGATGAAGGAAGAAATCGGCAGCTTCATGTCCGGTGTGGGGTGCCCCGCCTGCCATGGCAAGCGCCTGAAGCCGGTGGTCCTGGCCGTGACCATCGGGGACAAGAACATCAGTGATTTCTGTGAGATGTCCATCCGGGATGAGCTGAAGTTCATTGCAGAGAATGAGCCGAATCTGACTGAGAAGCAGAAGCAAATCGGTGGACAGATCATGAAGGAGATCAAGAACCGCCTGCAGTTTTTGCAGAGCGTGGGTCTGGATTACCTCACCCTTGCCCGGTCGGCGGGCACCCTGTCCGGCGGCGAAAGCCAGCGCATCCGCCTGACCACTCAAATCGGCAGTGCGCTGTCCGGTGTGCTGTATGTGCTGGATGAGCCCAGCATCGGCCTGCACCAGCGGGACAACGATAAGCTCATCGCAACGCTGAAAAACCTCCGCGACCTCGGCAATACCGTCATCGTGGTGGAGCACGACGAGGATACCATGCGCAGTGCGGACTATATCGTGGATGTAGGCCCCGGCGCAGGCGTCCACGGCGGTGAGATCGTGGCCGCAGGTTCGGTCAAAGATATCTGCAAGGCCAAGCGCAGTATCACCGGCGATTATCTCTCGGGCCGCAAGCGCATCGAGGTGCCCCAGACCCGCCGCACCGGCAACGGCAATTTCCTCACCGTGAAGGGTGCACGGGAAAATAACCTGCGCAATATTGATGTGAAATTCCCGCTGGGTGAGTTCATCTGCGTCACCGGTATCTCGGGTTCGGGCAAGTCCAGTCTCATCAATGAGATCCTGTACAAGACCCTTGCCTGTGAGCTGAACGGTGCCCGTTCCCGTGCAGGCAAATGCGACGGGGTAGAGGGGCTTGAGTTTGTGGATAAGGTCATCGGCATTGACCAGCAGCCCATCGGCCGCACGCCCCGCTCCAACCCGGCCACCTATACCGGCGTGTTCAACGATATCCGCAACGTCTTTGCCCAGACGCAGGACGCAAAGATGCGGGGCTATGGCCCGGGACGGTTCAGCTTTAACGTCCGGGGCGGCCGGTGCGAAGCCTGCGAGGGCAACGGCATCCTCCAGATCGAGATGCACTTCCTGCCGGACGTCTATGTTCCCTGTGAGGTCTGCAAGGGTGCCCGTTACAACCGGGAGACTCTGGAGGTCAAGTATAAGGAAAAGACCATCTCCGACGTGCTGAACATGACGGTGGAGGAGGCCGTGGTCTTTTTCGCCAACCAGCCTAAGATTGCCCGCAAGCTGCAGACGCTGATGGATGTGGGTCTGGGCTATGTGACCCTTGGCCAGAGTGCCACCACCCTCTCCGGCGGCGAAGCGCAGCGTGTCAAGCTGGCTAATGAGCTGGCCCGCCGCAGCACCGGCAAGACGGTCTATATCCTCGACGAGCCCACCACCGGCCTCCACATCGCAGATGTCCACCGCCTCATTGAGGTGCTGCA
>DCCL01000002.1:10030-22215 GCA_002313795.1 Faecalibacterium prausnitzii | reverse complement strand
GCCCGGTGTGTATGCTTCCACCCTGTGGTTCCGGAAGCGGATCGATATGAGCCAGCTGAGCGGCTATAAGATCTGGAACGCCCATTATAATGTGGCCCAGAGCCCCATTTCCTGCGATATGTGGCAGGGCACCTGCACCGCCCGCATCCCCGGTTACGGCGGTCAGATCGATGTGAATATCAGCTACATGGGCTAAGGAGAAACAGATTCGTATGGATCGCATCCGCCTCATTGCATCGGACATGGATGCCACCCTGCTGGACGGGCAGAGCCAGCTTCCTCCGGGCTTTGCCGGGATGATACGGGAGCTGGCAGCACTGGGCATCCGCTTCGTTGCCGCCAGCGGCCGGCCGCTCTATACATTAGAAGAGATGTTCGCCTCCCTGCGGAATGACATCATCTTTGCGGGGGACAACGGCGGTGCCATCCGCTGGCGGGGCGAGAGCCTCTATGTCTCGGAGATGGATGCCGCCGACTGGCGCACGCTGGCCGGTCAGGCCCGGGATGCCGGGCAGGCTGCAGTGCTCTGCGGGCTGGAAACGGCCTATGTGGAACAGCAGTTCCGGCAGTATGATAAGGTGTTCAGGCAGTTCTACACCAAGGTGGAATATGTTCCCCGGCTGGAAGAGGTGGACGCCCCGGCGGATAAGTTCACGATTTACTTCCCGGAGGGTGATTCCCAGAGGGGATTCGATACCCTGTACGGCCCGGTGTGGGGAAAGCGCTTCTCGGTGGCCGTGGCGGGAAAAGACTGGATCGACATCATGAATCCCGGCGTCCACAAGGGTGCGGCCTTGCTCCATCTGGGAGAGCGGCTGAACATCCCGGCGGAGAGCATGATGGCCTTCGGAGATACCTTCAACGATGCCGAGATGCTGAAAGCTGCCCGGTACGGTTTTCTGATGGAAAACGGTTCGGCGGCCCTCCGCACAGAGATCCCTTTCCTCGCCCCGGCGAATACGGAGTACGGCGTCATGCAGATCCTGCGTCAGGTCGTGGCGCAGAAAGGCGGGGTCAGCCCGGCAGATTTCCGGAAAGCGGCAGAGTGACGCGCTGGAACAGTACCATATAAGACATATAAATAAGACCCGGAACCCTTTTCGGAGCAGAGATGGCTGAGAAAGGGTCCCGGGTATTTTAGTGTTATGCGTAGAAAACAGCACCCAGCACTGCAGAGAGCAGGATCATGGCAATGGGAGAGGGGGCTTTGCCTTTGAGCTTCTGCCGCCCCAGATGGACGGCAAGAAGGAGGACAAGGATGAGAATGCCCCGCCCGGCGGGTGCGGGGGTGTCGGCCACGGTGGAGATGCCCAGCAGGGTGCTCAGGCCCATGGTGACGGCGGTGGAGAGGATGAGGGCCACCACGCAGGGACGGATGCCGGAAAGAAAGGCCTCGACCCCGGCATATTTCAGCAGGTCGTGAATGAGGGCCGCAATAAGCAGGATAATAAAGAAGGAGGGAAGCACCACGCCCAGTGTGGCACAGAGCGCCCCCGGCACCCCGGCCTGAGAAGAGCCGATGAAGGTGGCCATATTGACGGCCAGCGGGCCGGGGGTGGACTCGGACACCGCGATGAAGCTCAGAAATTCCGCCTCGCTGAGCCAGCCGTTGAGGAGCACTTTTTCCCGGATGAGAGAGATCATGCCGTAGCCGCCGCCGAAAGAGACGGCACCAATTTCCAGAAAGGTGTAAAACAGTTTCCAGAGCATCATTTCTTCTCCTTTCTGCGGCACAGCAGCCATGCGGCTACGCCGACCACACCGCTGAGCAGGATGAGCAGGATGGAGGAGACGCCGACTCCCGCCAGCGAAAAGCCAATCATGGCCAGCATCACGGCCCAGAGGATGGAGACGGAAAGGCGGGTCTTGTCCAGTGCCTTCAGCATCCGGACGCCTGCCGAAAAGATGAGGTAGATGACGCAGACCTGAATGCCTTTGAAGGCATGGGCAATGACGGTGAGCCGGGTGAACTGCTCGAAGAACAGCGAGATGGCGTAGATGATGCCGAAAGAGGGCAGACAGACCGCCAGCGTGGAGACCGCCGCGCCGGGCACGCCGGCCAGCTTATAGCCCAGATAGGTGGCGCTGTTGATGGCCACCGGCCCGGGGGTGGACTCTGCAATGGCAGCCATGTCCAGAAACTCGTCCCGGTCCAGCCACTTCCGCC
The DNA here is from genome assembly GCA_002313795.1 of Faecalibacterium prausnitzii. Lineage (GTDB taxonomy): Bacteria > Bacillota > Clostridia > Oscillospirales > Ruminococcaceae > Faecalibacterium > Faecalibacterium prausnitzii_L. The sequence continues at coordinate 20,048 of DCCL01000002.1, read as the reverse complement.
GCTGGATGAACTCTTCCTCGAGAAGTGCGATCATGGCGTAGCCGCCGCCGAAAGTGAAAAGGCCGATCTTAAAAAAGGTCAGAAACAGCGTCCCGAGGCTTCGGGCCTCCTGCGCCGGTGTATTGTTTGTCATGGCAGTGCCTCCTTTTTCTTTATGTTACACGTCCGGGGCTGCGGCGTCAATACAGGCCGGGAATGGGATTTTGTTCCCAGCGGCTTTACAATCGGGGAAAAAGGCGGTATTCTTTAACTATTCATACCTGTGATTCTGAGGAGGAAACGATGGACATCCGCCAGCTGCATTATTTTCTGGTTCTGTGCGAGGAGATGAACTACACCCGCGCGGCCCAGCGTCTGTTCTTATCCCGGCAGGCCCTGCGCCAGAGCATCTCGGCGCTGGAGGCCGAACTGTGCGGGCCGCTCTTCCTCAGCGCCCACCACAAGCTCAGCCTCACCGACCGGGGCGTGAGCCTGCAGCGCCACGCTGCGCCGGTGGTGGAGCAGTTCCAGCAGATGCAGGCGGCGCTCCACGCCGAGATCCAGTCGGCCCAGCCGGTGCGCATCGGCATCAGTGTGGCACTGGTGCCGGACTACCTGCCCGGCCTTGAGACCCAGCTGGATAAATTCCGCCAGCAGTATCCTCACATCGAGATGCGGTTCCGCCTGATGGAGAATGACGCCGTGGCCGATGGGGTGGAGCAGGGAGAGCTGGACGCCGGCCTTGTGATAGACCTGGGCTGTGCGGCTCCGGTGCTGGCCCGCACTACCCTGCGGGCCGACCCCGCCTGCCTGCTGGTGCCCCGGGGACATCCTTTCTGGGAGAAAGAGAGCGTGCCGCTGGCAGAGCTGCGGAACCAGCGGCTGCTGCTGCCCAGCCTGCGGCAGGATCTGTTTGCCCCTCTGTGGGAGACCTGCGCCCGGGCGGGCTTTGCGCCCAACGCGGAGATCGGCCCCAGCTTCTATCAGGCCTACTATCTGGTGCAGGAGCAGCTCTGCACCTGCCTGACCCGGTACGAGCCGGGGGCCCGGCGGGAGCTGGACCGGGTGAGGGATGTCCTGCTGGAAGACCTGCCGCCCCTCTGCGTCTCGCTGCTCCAGCGGCGCGACCACACTTCGGCCTATATCGACCTGCTGCGCAGCTACCTGATGGAGGTGCTGGGCAGTGCGGCCAGCCTGCCGCCCCGCCGTGGCCGTCCGGCCAAACCTTTTTATAATATGCCCGTCCTGTCCAGTGCCGGGGCAGGAAAGCCCGCTGCGGCCCATCCCGCTCCCGGCACCCAGCTGGATTTTGCGGGCGGACATAACTTCCGGGAGCTGGGCGGCTATGAGGCCGATGAGGGCAAACACGTCAAATGGGGCCAAATCTACCGGGGCATCACGACGGCCTGCCTGACCAGTGCCGCCGACCGGGCAAAACTGGATGCTCTGGGCCTGCGGCTCATCCTCGATCTGCGCAGCAGCGTGGAGGCAGACAAAGCCCCGGACTATGTGCCGGATGGTGCCCGGATGGTGCGCATCTGCGGCCTGTGCGGCGATGACGGGCGGGAGATCTCCTTCTCGCCGGACGACATCGAGCACCTGCTCAAGGGAAAGCCCGACGACGGCGTGAACCTGAGCCACGCCATGTATGAACATATGCTCTTCGGCAACAAGGCCTATAAGGAGCTGTTCCGCGCATTGGAAGCCGGTGAGACCCCGGTGCTCTTCCACTGCTCCGGCGGCAAGGACCGCACCGGCGTGGCGGCCATGCTCATCCTTCTGGCACTGGGTGCGTCGGATGAGACCATCTGCGCCGATTTTGTCCAGTCCAACGTCTGCCGCAAAGCCGAGATCGAAGCGGCCTGGGCCGAGCACGCCGAGGAGATCGCCGCAGACCCGGCCCGGAAGAATTTCTATCTGGGAGTGTACGGCGTCCATCCTGAGGACGGCCCCTTCGTCCTCCGTACCCTGCGGGAAAGATACGGCAGCGCCGAGAGCTATCTGGAAGCAGAATACGGCCTGACTCCGGCTCGACTGATGCGTCTGCGCCGGATGTATCTGGAGTAAATATAAAATAATTTCAGCTTTCCGCCTTACTTCTCCTTGACATTGCGCAAAATGTTTCGTAATATAAGAAGTAGTATGGAAACTAAGACGCTGTGCCCTGGGCACTCCGTGACCGGATATTTCAATGGGGCTTCATCTGCCCGTTTTTATAAGCTGATCTTGTAAATCGAAAAGCTGTCACCAGAACCGCCGCAGGGGCAGAACGCCCTGCGTCTGTTTCTGCTGTCTCTTTTGCGTTGAAAATTTGATCTTGAATGCGGCCCCAGCCCGGCCGTACAGCGTCTCCTGCCTGTTAAAGTAAACAATTTGACTGTTAAGGAGAGTGAAGAACGATGCCCACGATCGTATGGATCGTTGTCGTGATCGTTGCTATCGCTGTCGGCTGTGCTGCGGGCTATTTTATTGGTTACAACAACCGTAAAAAGACCGCTGAGGCCCAGATCGGCAGCGCCGAGGCCGAGGCTACCCGGCTGGTGAACGAAGCGATCAAGACCGCCGAACAGAAGCGCAAGGAAGCGGTTCTGGAAGCCAAGGATGAGGCCTTCCGTCTGAAGGCCGAGGTCGATGCCCAGAAGGCAGAGGCCGACAAGGAGATCAAGCAGCGCCGCGCAGAGATCAGCCGGCAGGAGAACCGCATCGACCAGAAGGAAACCGCCCTCGACCGGAAGACCGAGGCTCTGGAAAAGCGGGAAGACGAACTGAAAAAGAAGCACGAGGAAGCCGACGCACATCTGGCCGAGGTGGATGCCCTGCGCGCCAAGGAGATGGAGCGGCTGGAGACTCTGGCCGGTTTGAGCCAGGAAGACGCCCGCGAAGTACTGCTGCACAAGGTGGATGAGGAGCTGACCCACGAAAAGGCCGTCCGCATTGCTGCCTATGAGACCGACCTGAAAGAGAACTGCGACGGCATCGCCCGCAACCTCATCGGTCAGGCCATCAGCCGCTGCGCAGCAGACCACTGCAGCGAGACCACCGTCAGCGTCGTTCCGCTGCCCAGCGATGAGATGAAGGGCCGCATCATTGGCCGTGAGGGCCGCAACATCCGCGCCCTTGAGACCGCCACCGGCGTTGACCTCATCATTGATGATACCCCGGAGGCCATCACCCTGTCCTCCTTCGACCAGACCCGCCGCGAAGTGGCCCGCATGACGCTGGAACGCCTCATCGGCGATGGCCGTATCCATCCCGCCCGCATCGAGGAGACGGTGGAAAAGTGCCGCCACGACCTGGAGCTGCAGATGAAGCGGGAGGGTGAGCGCGCCGTCATGGAGCTGGGCATCCACGGCCTGCACCCCGACCTCATCAAGCTCATCGGCCGCCTGAAGTACCGCACCAGCTTTGGCCAGAACGCTTTGACCCACAGCATGGAAGTGGCCTGGCTGGCTGGCCTGCTGGCAGGCGAGATGGGCGTGAACGTCACGCTGGCCCGCCGCGCCGGTCTGCTGCATGATATCGGCAAGGCTCTGGATCACGAGATTGAGGGCAGCCATGTCCAGATCGGTGTGGACATCTGCCGCAAGTACAAGGAGAACACCCAGATCATCCACGCCATCGAGGCCCACCACGGCGATGTGGAGCCCAAGACTCCGCTGGCCTTCATCATCCAGGCCTGCGACGCCATCAGCGCTGCCCGCCCGGGTGCCCGCCGTGAGAACGTGGAGAGCTATGTCAAGCGTCTGGAAAATCTGGAAGAGATCTCTTCCAGCTTCGAGGGCGTTGAGCAGGCATTTGCCGTGCAGGCAGGCCGTGAGGTCCGCATCATGGTCAAGCCTGACGTCATCAGCGATGATCAGGTCATCCTGCTGGCCCGCTCGATTGCAAAGAAGATCGAAGATACGCTGGATTATCCCGGCCAGATCAAGGTCAACGTCATCCGCGAGAGCCGTGCCGTCGAGTACGCAAAATAAAATACCCCGAGATTTTGAGAGCCGCTGTGCGTATGCACAGCGGCTCTTTTTGTATCCCATCGGAAATATGGAGTCCGGATTTTTTTTATAATTTACTTGACAACAGGATTTGTATGTAGTATACTCCACAGCAACCGAACAAACATACATACAAAGTAGGTTTGTTGCAAATGGAGGAACATCATGAGAAAGCGAATGTGTTGACAGACAGAAACGACCCCCCATCATGAAAAAGGACAGGCGGTGCGGTTCTGCGGATACTGCACTGCGGATGCTGTCCCTTGAAAACTGCGATAAAGGAGCAACCGTTTTATGTCTGTAGAAATTCTGGATCTGGCCGCACTGGCCCTGACCGCTGTATTTTTTGCCCTGCTGTACTATCTGCACAAGAAAAAGCACGTTGATTTTGGCGTGCGCACCATTCTGGCTGTGGGCCTTGGCCTCATCGTGGGCCTTGTGTTCAAGGGTCATCACACCTATGTAGCTGCGGTGGGCACCATCTACGCCCACGTCGTCTCGGCGGTGGTCATCCCGCTGCTGATTTTCAGCATCATTTCCAGCATCACCAATCTGGGCAACTCCGTCCGGCTGAAGCAGATCGGCCTCAAGACCGTCTTTTTTCTGGTGCTGAACACCTTCTTTGCCAGCCTCATCACCCTGCTGGCCTCCGTTGCCACCAACATCGGCCACGGTGTGCAGTATGAGCTGGCCACCGACTACACTGCCAAAGAAGTGCCCACTTTTGTGGACACTGTGGTCAGCCTCTTCCCCCAGAACCTCGCCGCCCACTGGTCCAATGGCGAGGTGGTGCCCATCGTGGTCTTCTGCATCCTCGTGGCGGTCAGCTACAACAAGGTAGCCGCCAAGAAGCCGGAAGAAGTGGCCCCTTTCAAGAAATTCATCGATGCCGGTGATGTCGTCATGGGCCGCGTGGTCAGCTATGTCATTTCCTTCACCCCCTATGCTGTCCTGTCCCTCATCGCCCGGGCCGTCAGCCGCTCTTCTCCCGCCGACCTCGTTCCGCTGCTGAGCGTTCTGGTGCTGGCCTATATCCTCTGCGCCTTCCAGTGCTTTGTGGTGGAGGGGGCGCTCATCAAGGTCGTTGGCAAGCTGAACCCCATCCGCTTCTTCAAGGGCGTCTGGCCCGCTGCCACGGTGGCTTTCACCTCCCAGAGCAGTGTGGGCACCATCCCTGTCACCGTCAACCAGCTGACCAAGAAGCTGGGCGTCAATGAAGATGTCGCCGCCTTTGGCGCAAGTCTGGGCGCAAACCTCGGTATGCCGGGCTGCGCCGGCATCTGGCCCACCTTGCTGGCTGTTTTCACCATCCACCTGCTGGGCATTGAGTACACCCCGGTGCAGTATGCCTTCCTCGTGGTGCTGGCCGTCGTGGTCTCCATCGGCACCGTAGGCGTGCCCGGCACGGCTACTATTACCGCTACCGCTCTGTTTGCTGCTGCCGGTCTGCCGGTGGAAGCCATCATCCTGCTCTCTCCCATTTCCAGCATCGTGGATATGGCCCGTACCGCCACCAACGTCGTTGGTGCTGCTGCCGCTACCACCCTTGTGGCTGCGACCGAAGGCCAGCTGGATAAGGCTGTGTACGATGGCAAGACCGAAATCCCTGCTGCTGAGGTGGGCTGAGCACTTTTCAATGTGCTTTCCAGACGAAAATTCAGACGAACAAAGTAAAATAAAGCTTAAAAAGCTCTTTGCGGCGAAAAAGCGCAGAGGGCTTTTTGCTTTACAAAAGAAAGAAAGGAAAGCACTGTGTATTCGCCACGAGCACAAGTCATACTTATTTCACCTGAACTGTAGCTGCAGTGAAGACACATCAAGAGCAAAACTATACAAAATTCAAAACGGAATTTTAGTGAAACCTTGGTCAAACTACAGAAATCATTGGTTGAGGGACGCAAATTTGGCAAAAGGTCTTTTCTTTCGGCGGCAGACGCGGTATAATGCGGCCAAGGCACAAGGGTGTGCGGAAGCTCCGAGGGGGAGCGAAACACCTTGTGCATTTTTCAGAAACATTCGCTTTAATCCATTAAAGCGGTGTAAGAGAGGGGAAACGATATTATGAGATTCGATCGTCGTATTTCGCGCCGCAGCTTCCTGGCTGCTGTCGGCGTCTCCGCTGCTGCTCTGGCTCTGACCGCCTGCGGCGGCTCCAGCTCTACTGCAGCTTCTACCGCTGCTTCCGGTGCATCCAGTGCCGCAGCTGGCACTGCTTCTGGCGGTACCCTGAACATCATGCTGGAGACCGAGGTCCAGTCTCTGGACCCCCAGATCGCTACCGATGGCACCTCCTTTGAGGTCATCGCCGATTACACCGACGGTCTGATGCAGATGGATGCAGACGGCGCTGCAATCCCGGCTATTGCAGAGAGCTACGACATCAGCGAGGACGGCAAGACCTACACCTTCCACCTGCGGGATGCAAAGTGGTCCAATGGTGAGGCCGTCACCGCCGCCGACTTCGTGTTCGGCTGGCAGCGTGCCGTTGACCCCGCCAACGCTTCCGAGTATTCTTACATGCTGTCCGATATCGGTCAGGTGGTCAACGCCGCTGAGATCATCGCTGGTGATAAGCCCGTCACCGAGCTGGGCGTGACCGCAGTGGACGACAAGACCCTGGAAGTCCAGCTGAACGTTCCTGTCAGCTACTTCCTGAGCCTGATGTACTTCCCCACCTTCTACCCCGTCAATGAGGCATTCTTCAACACCTGCAAGGATACCTTCGGCACCAGCCCCGACACTGTGCTGTCCAACGGCGCATTCGTGCTGACCGATTATCAGCCCGCTGCTACCGCATTCGAGCTGACCAAGAACCCCGATTACTACGATGCGGACAGCATCGCTCTGGATGGTCTGGCCTATCAGGTCATCAAGGATAGCCAGCAGGCTTTGATGAGCTACCAGACCGGTGCTCTGGATATCACCCTGCTGAACGGTGAGCAGGTCGATCAGGTCAAGGACGACCCCGAGTTCACCAGCGTGGGTGCCGGCTACCTGTGGTACATCAGCCCCAACATCAGCGGTGTGACTGAGCTGGCAAACGAGAACCTGCGCAAGGCTATCACCTTCGCTCTGGATCGTGACGCTATCACCAACGATGTGCTGAAGGATGGTTCCGCACCCTGCTACACCGCCGTTCCTCCTCAGTTTGCAACTGGTCCCGACGGCAGCGACTTCAGCGCCGACCAGACCAAGTTCGCAGATTCCTGCGCATATGACCCGGATAAGGCTGCACAGTTCTATGAGACCGCAAAGTCTGAGCTGGGCAAGGACAGCTTCTCCTTCGATATGGTCGTTGACGCCGATGACGCACCTCAGAAGGTGGCACAGGTCGTCAAGGAACAGCTGGAAACCGCTCTCCCCGGTTTCACTGTGAATCTGACCGTCGAGCCCAAGAAGCAGCGCGTGCAGGATTTGCAGGACGGCAACTTCCAGCTGGGCCTGACCCGCTGGGGCCCCGACTACGCAGACCCCATGACCTACCTGGGTATGTGGGTCACCGGCAACTCCAACAACTACGGTCTGTGGAGTGACTCCGAGTATGACTCCATCATCGCCGAGTGCACCACCGGTGACCTCTGCACTGACCCCGAGGGCCGTTGGCAGGCAATGTACGACGCCGAGGCCATCGTTCTGGAGCAGGCTGTCATCTTCCCGCTGTACGGCCAGTGCAACGCTGAGATGATCTCCAGCGCCGTGACCGGTGTGGAGCATCACCCCTGCGCTCTGAACCGTGTGTATAAGCGCACTGTGAAGAACGCCTGATAAAATGAATCGCTGAACAAAGGCCGCACAGTGGCCCGCAAAAGCCACTGTGCGCCTTTTTGGCATTGTACCTGTCCGCGGCCCACGCACGACTGACCGCAGCCGCGGCAAGATAAAGGGGGTTCACCTGACGTGAAAAAATATACACTCAAGCGTATCCTCACCTCGCTGTTTACGCTGCTGGCCATCCTGCTGGTGCTGTTCATCCTAATGCAGCTGATGCCCGGCTCGCCTTTTAACGACGAAAAGCTGACAGCCGATATGAGAGCTGCGCTCTATGCAAAATATGGTCTTGACCAGCCCATCTACATCCAGTTCTTCCGCTATGTGGGCAATATGCTCCGGGGCGACTTGGGTGTGAGCTACAACATCTCCAAGAATACGCCCATCTCCCAGCTCATCCAGTCCCGCCTGCCCATCTCCATCCAGATCGGCGGCATGGCTGTTACGCTGGGCGCTGCTGTGGGTCTGGTGCTGGGCATCATCGCCGCCCTCAAGCGGGATACCTTCTTTGATACCATCGCCACCATCATCTCGGTCATCGGCGTGTCGGTGCCTTCCTACGTGTTCGCACTGGCCCTGAGCTATACCTTCGGCTTCAAGCTCCGCTGGTTCCCGATGCTGTTCTCGGCCAAGGATGTTCTGGGTTCCAGCGTCCTGCCCAGTATCTCCCTGTCCATGTTCACCATGGCTTCCATCGCCCGCTTCACCCGAAGCGAGATGATCGAGGTGCTGGATTCCGACTATATGCTGCTGGCTGAGAGCAAGGGCATCTCCGGCGCGGCCCTCATCTTCCGCCACGCCCTGCGCAACGCCCTCATCCCCATCATCACCGTACTGGCTCCGCTCATCGTTGATTTGATGACCGGCTCTCTGGTGGTGGAGAAGATCTTCGCCATCCCCGGCGTGGGCAGCCTGCTGGTGACGGCCATCCAGTCCAACGACTACAACGTGGTCATCGGTCTGAGCTTTATCTACAGCGCCATGTACATTGGCATCATGCTGGTCGTTGACCTGCTGTACGGCATCATCGACCCGCGCATCCGTCTGGCAAAGGGGGACGACTGATATGGCAGAAAAAGCGATCCGACTGGGCGGCGAAAGCTCCGCCGCAGCCATCACTCAGGCCGTGCAGGAACTGTACCCTGAACACAAGTTTACCGAAAAAGAGTTCGCCCGCAAGAACAACGCCGACGAGATCGCTCTGGACTCCAACTTTGCAGCTCAGAGCTTCTGGAAAGATGCCCTCATCCGCTTCTTCAATAAGAAGAGCGCTGTGCTGGGCCTTATCCTCATCGTGGTCATCGTGGCACTGGCCGTGCTTGGCCCCGGCATGAACGCCTACACCTACTCCGGCCAGGATCTGAGCCAGAAGAACTTTGCCCCCCGTGTGCCGGGCATCGAGCGTCTGGGCATTCTGGACGGCAGTGAGAAGATGAGCACCACCACCGGCACCAAAGTCGTGAACAACTACGTCGATAAAGGCAAGACGGATGTTTACTACTGGTTCGGCAGTGACCTGTATGGCCGTGATATCTGGACTCGTACCTGGGAAGGTGCCCGCGTCTCCCTCATCATCGCCATTGCCGCCGCCGTCATCGATATGGTCATCGGTATGAGCTACGGCCTGATCTCGGGCTATTTCGGCGGCAGAGTGGATATGATCATGCAGCGGTTCCTTGAAGTCGCCAACGGCATTCCCCGTCTGGTCATCGTCACGCTGCTGCTTCTGGTTTTGCAGCCCGGCATGGTGACCATCATCTTTGCCCTGATGCTGACCGAGTGGGTGGGCATGAGCCGCATCGCCCGCGCTGAGATGCTCAAGCTGAAGGATCAGGAATTTGTTCTGGCCTCCCGTACGCTGGGCGCAGGCAGCTTCTTCATCATCTTCAAGGAAGTGCTGCCCAACATCATCGGACCCATCATTACCCAGGTCATGTTCAGCATTCCCACCGCAATCTTCACTGAGGCGTTCCTTTCCTTCGTCGGTCTGGGCATCCCGGTGCCCCAGTGCTCGCTGGGTTCTCTGATCAGTGAGCTGTATAACAGCTTTACCACCCATCCCTATCAGATCGTTCCGCCCATCGTGGTCATGAGCCTGCTGATGCTGAGCTTCAACCTGGTGGCCGATGGTCTGCGCGAGGCACTGGACCCCAAGATGAAGAGCATGTAAGGAGGAGCACTCATGCCTGATACAAAAAGAGAACAGGTCTTGTCAGTGCGAGACCTTGATATCACCTTTAAGACCACGGCCGGCCTGGTGCACGCCATCCGCGGCGTGA
>DCCL01000002.1:0-9996 GCA_002313795.1 Faecalibacterium prausnitzii | reverse complement strand
ATCGACCTGTATAAGGGCGAGACTGTGGCGCTGGTGGGCGAGTCCGGTTCGGGCAAGTCCGTCACCATGAAGGCGGCCATGGGCATTCTGGCCAAGAACGCCACCGTGAACAGCGGCAGCATCACCTTCAACTATCATCACGCCGACGGCACCCCCGAGAGCGTAGACCTGCTGCAGAAAGACAAAAAGTGGATCCGCCGCCACATCAACGGCAAGCGCATCGCCATGGTGTTCCAGGACCCCATGACCAGCCTTGACCCCACCATGCAGATCGGCAAGCAGGTCATGGAGGGCATGCTGTGGCACTTCAAGATGTCCAAAGCCGAAGCCTACCAGAAAGCTCTCAAACTGCTGGAAGAAGTGGGCATCACCGATGCGGAAAAGCGGATGAAGAGTTATCCCCATCAGCTCTCCGGCGGTATGCGGCAGCGTGTGGTCATCGCCATCGCACTGGCCTGCGACCCTGACCTGCTCATCTGCGATGAGCCCACCACCGCACTGGATGTGACCATTCAGGCCAAGATCTTGGAACTTATCCGCAGCATCCAGCAGGAGCGCGGCATCTCGGTCATCTACATCACCCATGATTTGGGCGTTGTGGCAAAAGTGGCCGACTACGTGGATGTCATGTACGCCGGCAAGATCGTGGAGACCGGCACCATCGACGAGATATTCTACGACCCCCGCCACCCCTATACCTGGGGCCTGCTGTCTGCTATGCCCGATCTGGACACCGCCGACGAGCGCCTGTACACCATCCCCGGTTCGCCGCCGAACCTGCTGCATGAGAAGCCGGGCGACGCCTTTGCACCCCGCAACAAGTATGCGCTGGAGATTGACGACGAGATCGACCCGCCCATGTTCAAGATCAGCGACACCCACTTTGCAGCCACCTGGCTGCTGGACCCCCGTGCCCCCAAGGTGGAGATGCCGCCTGAGCTGAAAGAGCGTATCACCCGGATGCGTGCAGAAGCAAAAAAGATCGAGGAGGCGGAGTAAATGGCAGCTCAAAGCGCTACCCCTCTGCTGAAGGTCGAGGGGCTGAAACAGTATTTCAAGGTGAATAAGAACTTCACCGTCAAGGCCGTGGATGATGTCAGCTTTGAGATCTATCCCGGCGAGACCTATGGTCTGGTGGGTGAGTCCGGCTCGGGCAAATCCACCATTGGCCGGAGCATCATCCGGCTCTATGACCCCACCGCAGGCAAGATCACCTTTGATGGACAGGACATCAGCGGAAAACTGACCCACGCCCAGAACAGCATCCTGCGCACCCAGATGCAGATGATCTTTCAGGACCCTATGGCGTCCCTGAACCCCCGCAAGAAGGTGGAGGACATCATCGGCGAAGGTCTGGACATCCACCATATGTATAAGACCCCGGCAGAACGCCGCGAGAAGGTGGAAAAGATCCTGGCCAAGGTGGGCCTTGCCCCCGAGCACGCAGAGCGCTACCCCCATCAGTTCTCCGGCGGCCAGCGTCAGCGTGTCGGCATTGCCCGCGCCCTCATCATGAACCCCAAGCTCATCATCGCGGATGAGTGCATCTCTGCACTGGATGTGTCCATTCAGGCGCAGGTGGTCAACCTGATGAAGGATATCCAGCAGGAGACCGGCACGGCCTACCTGTTCATCGCCCATGACCTGTCCATGGTCAAGTATATCTCGGACCGCATCGGCGTGCTGCATCTGGGTCATCTGCTGGAGACCGGTACCACCGAGGAGATCTTCTCCAACCCCATCCACCCCTACACCCGGAGCCTGCTCTCGGCCATCCCGCTGCCCAACCCGGTGGTGGAGAAGCGCCGTGTGGCAGAGACCTACGATTATGCCACCTCCGGCATCGATTACAACAAGGGCACCAGCCATCTCGTCAGCGGCAGCCACTACGTCAAGTGCACGGATGAAGAGTTCGCAAAATGGTGCAAATAAAAAACGCAGCTGTAAAGAAAGCTTCCGAAGAAGCTGGCTTGATGATCTGCGCTGGAACATCTATAATAAAAGCACAAAAGAAAGGCGCTGGCTGCATGGTTGGTCAGCTCCCTCCTTGAGTGTCACGTTAAGAAAAAATGACCGCCAAAGTTTGGTCGCTTGGGGCGGTCATTTTTCTTGCCATTTTTTATCGCAGATCAAGAAATTAGTGCAACATCGAAACGGCATCTTTGCAATATGCAATTCAACGTTGTTGCTGTTGCATTAAAAAGTTGAATTGCCATAGAATAGCGCTTCGAGGAATACCTGCTCCGAAAGATCTCTTTGGCCAGCGTCCAGGTGATTTTAGCGGTGCCAATGATAACGGTGGCCAGAAGGCCGAGCAGCGCGATGACATGATCCATGATCTCCATAGTGGATCCCTCCTTGAGTTCTTCTGTGTAAACATTCAAACTCTCGGAGGATGACAATACTTGAACTTCCTCCGAGGTGCGGCAATGACACCAAGGAGAGAGCATGACCGCTGCTGCATACGGACAGCGCCTTTCTGGTAACAGGATAACCATAAAAAGCGTGAGATCTCAACCGGGGGGATACCTTATTATAATAGGGCCGTTTCCGGAAATCCCGGGAACGTGCGGAAAAGATTTTCCACGAGATGTTGTATTTTCGTAGAAAGTCTGGTATCATATATGAACTTGGCCTTTTCCTTTCCGGGAGGCCGCACGCAGATGTGCAGCAGAGACCCGGGAATGGAACGAAAAGGCGTGTTTGGGGCGCACCGCTGCGCCCGGAGAGATAATTTGGAGGAACCATATGCTTATACCAGGCATTCTGTTTGTTTTTGGTCTGCTCTGCCTCATCAAGGGCGGCGACTGGTTCGTGGACGGCGCTTCGTCGCTGGCCCGGCGCTTCCACCTGCCGGAACTGCTCATCGGTGCAACGGTGGTCTCCATCGGCACCACGCTTCCTGAGGTGATGGTCTCCACCATGTCTGCGGTGTCCGGCCATGGTGAGATCGCCTACGGCAACGCCATCGGCTCGGTCATCTGCAATGCCGCTCTCATCGCGGCCATCACCATTGCCGTCCGGCCCGGCAAGGTAGACCCCAAGACCCTGCGGATGCCGGTGGCGTTCTTCTTCGCGGCCGCTGCGATCTACTGCGTGGCCGCCTACGGTTTTGGCCGCTTTACCCGTCCCATGGGCATCCTGATGCTGGTGATGTTCGTAGCCTATATGGTGGCGAATATGTGGCAGATGAAGACTGCTGAGATCGATTCGGGCGTGGAGCCGGAGCATGAGGAAGAGACGGTGAGCCTCGGCAAGACCATCCTGCTGCTGGTGGTCGGCGCAGCCCTTATTGCAGTGGGCGCTGACCTGCTGGTAGACAACGGCACCCTCATCGCTCAGGCACTGGGCGTTCCCGAATCTGTCATTGCGCTGACTTTTGTTGCTCTGGGCACCTCTCTGCCGGAGCTGGTCACGGCCATCACCTCCCTGACCAAGGGCCACAGCGACCTCTCGCTGGGCAATGTGGTGGGCGCAAACGTGTTCAATCTTGTGCTGGTCAGCGGCATCTCGGTGACACTGGCTCCCTTTGATATCCCCCAGAGCGCGACCCTGTTCGGCATCAACTCAAGTCTGGTGTTGGAGCTGCCCGTCATGCTGCTGGTGATGGTTCTGCTGACGGCCCCGGCTCTGCTGCGCGGCAAGCTGTACCGTGCACAGGGTGTGGCACTGCTCTGCATCTATGCAGCATTCTGCGCGGTGCAGTTTACGCTGTAAAGACGGGTCTGCGATAAAAACCATTCCAGTACGACAAAAATCGACAAAAGCTTCCATTGACAGGAAGCAGGGAACTCAGTATAATAAAAGTATAGAAAGCAATCAGTAAGTACCTGAACAACTGCTGATAGAAAAGACCGCTGTGGAGCAGGAAACCACAGCGGTCTTTTTGCTGCCTCAGGAAGAGAACACAACGAGAACGTACATCTGTCCGCCGATGCTTGTGGCAGTAACGCTGGTCTTCTCGCAGTTTTCCGGAGAGAAAGTGTCGGAGTAGGTGATGAGCTTCCGATTGCGGATGAGGTTGTGGGCCGTGTCGGTCAGGTCGACCTCCTGCGAGGTGAGGGCATCTGCCGGGAGAGGAGCATAGCTGACCGCACAGGTCTCATCGTCCGTAGGATGAAGGAGCTCTTTCAGTGCAGCGGCGCAGTTCACAAAACCATCCGGATCTTCGGACAGCAGTTCGGCGACCTTGGCGGGGTCGTCGTTGGCCTGCTGCTGGATGTAATGCAGAACCGCCTCGGCGTTCGTGTGGGTATCCTGAATATAATGCTCTGAAAGTCCAAAAGAACGTTGGTAGTCATTGAGCGCGGCGAGAAGCTGAGCTTTCCACTGAGAGGGGCGGGTGGTTCCATTCGTCTCCGGCAGGATGAGGGGAGCAGCGGTTTTCTGACAGCTGCACAGGAGCAGCAGGGTCAGGGTAAGGCTGAGGAATACGGCGCAGAGCTTTGTGCATCGTGTCATAATGGACTCCTCTCTGCTGCAAGGACAGCATGCTACGGTAAAAATAGAATGATATACGGTAAAATAACAGAAAAGCGCGATAAAGACTCTTTTTATCTCTTATGACACAATGATAGGATTTCTACGATAAGATGTCAATATGATTTGAAAAAACAGGGAGATGTCTGGATGTATCGCCAATTCCGGCTCCGGAAAATTGGAAGAACAGACAAAAATAAAAGAAAAAAGCCCAGCACCGGGTGGAGTGAATCCACGCGATGCTGCGCTTTTGGTGGTTTTGTGGTATCCTTTGGAACAGAAGGTCGTTCGGACGGTGTGAAATGCTTATTAAAACGGCTTCTAAGCTCTTTGGAATGAACGAAAGTGCGGGAGGGCACTTTTTGAAGTTCAGCTCCCGACGCTCAGCAGCGAAGGGAGGGATGCCACATGAGTCTTGCAGAGATGCTTACACTTCTGGCAGTCATCGTCAGTTTACTGGCACTGATTGCGCAGGTCGTACATATCACATTTGATATTGTATGGAGAATTTCGCACGATGACAAAGACAGCAGCAAAAAGAAATGACCGCCCACAGCTACCAACTACGGCGGTCATTACTTTTTGTAACGATTGACTTGGTGAGGAGCTGGCCGTTTGTGCGGACAGCGCCTTTCCTTACCTATATTGTAGGAGCTCCGGCGGGAGTTGTCAAGGGTGCCCTGAGACGACCGCGAGGCAGAAAAGACTAACACATTTTCGCCACACTTTTGTCACAAATAGGACGATTTTTCCAGTAAAATCTTAATACAAATCTACCATGAGGCAACACTTTGACATTTTTTTGCGGCACCGATTAGGCAAAACGCCGAAAAGAATACCGTATCTTGACAATCTTGTGAAAATGCACTATACTGAGCCTATCGAGACAAGCCACAAAGTTAGTGTAGTGGTTTGCCGAAATAAAAAACATTTTTTATTGGAGGAATATCACTATGAAAATGTTCAAGAAGATCATGGCTGTAGCTCTGACCGCTGTCATGGCTGTCTCCATGCTGACCGGCTGCGCTGTCACCGATGCTATGAAGAAGACCAATGTTCTGAAGGCAATGGGCGATGTTGCTACTGCTGCTTGTGAGCAGAGCGGCTCTACTGTTACCAAGGTTAAGTTTGAAGAGAAGAGCAATCTGAACACTAAGGTGAATAGTCTGGTCAAGAATGCAAAGGCTGAAGATGTTGCAGCTCTGGACGGCACTGTTTCTGAGGGTAAATATCTTGTTGCTACCGTTAAGGTTAAGAGCGATACGCTGTCTGTTAGCAACTTCAAGGATCTGTATGCTCATGAGCTGCTGGGTTCTTTGATGGAAGCTGGTAATCCTCCTGCTGTTGAGTATAGCAATAACAATAAGACGGCTACCATCAAGGCTGGCGTCAAGGTTGACAGCTTTAAGAACGCTGAGAATAAGACTGAGTACTACGCAATCGTTCTGGTTGAGAAGGCTTGAGTCTTTCCTACAGTAATTGCAGACACACGGTCTGTAATGATAAAATCAATTTATGCGCCGCAAACATAATTTGATTTCTCACAGGTTCAAGGGCGAGATTCCGCAAGGGGTCTCGCCCTTGGGCTTTTTTTACGGCTCCCTTTTGTGAGTGGAGCAGCGCTTGACAAGCAACCGCAAACTCACTATAATGAAAACAAAGAAAGACACTGACTGCACAGTGGTCAGCTTCTTCCTCGGATGTCACATTAAGAAAGAAATATGACCGCCAAGGGTTGGAAGTTCTGGGCGGTCATTTTTCTTGTCATTTTTTAGAATAGTGCTTTGCTCGCGGTTTGTTCCGAAAGACATCTCGCGAAATCATCCAGGTCACTTGAATGACGCCAATGATGACTGTTGCCAAAAGGTTCAGTGCGCTAAAGACAATATTCAGAATTTCCATGGTGGAATCCTCCTTCGGGTTCTGATGTATATACATTCAAACCGTCCAGAGGATGACAAAAATCAGACTTCCTCTGGACGGCAGCACGGGAAGTGTCACCGAGGAGGAAGCATGACCGCTGCACTTGCAGACAGCACCTTTCTACTACAGAATATCATAAAATAAGCGAAAGCGCAACGCCACGCGGATGTGAATCTTATACAGTGCTGCGCTTTGTGAGTGGAGCAGCGCTTGACAAGCAACCGCAAACTCACTATAATGAGCATAGGAAAAGGCGCTATCCGCACAAACGGCTAGCTCTTCACCAGTTTAGGTCAAAAAGAATGACCGCCGTTGGTTGGAAGCTTCGGGCGGTCATTTCTTTTTGTTGCTGTCTTTGTCATCGTGCGAAATTCTCCATACGATATCAAACGTGATATGTACGATCTGAGCGATCAGTGCCAGTAAACTGACAATGAGGGCCAGAAGCGTGAGCATCTCAGCAAGACTCATGTGACATCCCTCCCTTCGCGGTAAGCGTCGGGAGTCAGACTTCAAAAAGTGCCCTCCCGCGCCAGCTTCTGTTCCGAAGAACGAGAAGCAGGATCGGTGAAGAGCAATAGCCGCCTGCGTTTGTTGGATAACGCCTTTTGGGGCAGAGATCTACCCTTGCTACAGAATACCATAAAATAAGCAAAAGCGCAACGCCGTGTGGAGTTTATCCGCATGGCGTTGCGCTTTTACGCTATAACATCACTCGATTTTCAGGCTTTCCAGTACCTCATTCACCACGTCCAGTGCTACCTGCCCGGGAGCACTGGCCTGCCCGGGATTGGCGAAAGTCATGGCAGAACCGAACGCCTCACCGCACAGGCGGCTGACTGCACCCAGCGCCCCCATGCTCATGGTGATGACGGGCGTTTCGGGGTGCTTTTCAGCCATCTCAGCTGTGGCGGCCAGCAATTCCAGAACATCGGCGGGCGAATTGGGCATTACGGCCAGCTTGGGCAGGTCGGCTCCGGCCCGCTGCATGGCGGTCAGGCGGGCGACCATCTCGGCCTTGGAGGGCGTCTTATGGAAATCGTGACTGGAACAGACCACTGCCACTCCGGCACGATGCGCCTTTTCGATGAGGGCGGGCAGAGCGTCCCGGTTTGGGAAAAACTCGATATCCAGCAGGTCTGCACAGCCGCTGGCGCAGACGGCATCACAGAAGTCAGAATACTGCTGCGGGGTCAAAGCGGCTTCGCCGCCCTCAGCCTGGGTACGGAAGGTGACGAGCAGAAGCTTCTCGCCCAGCGCCTTTCTCAGCCCGGAGAGAACGCGCTTCAGAGCAGCGGCGTCCTGCGCGTTGGCAAACCAGTCGGCTCTCCATTCGACGCAGTCCGCCTTCAATGCAGCCAGACGGGTGGCCTCATGGAGGATGTCGTCTTCAGTGCAGGCAACGATGGGAAGAATGACCTTGGGACGGCCTGCGCCGATGCAGCAGCCGCGGATGGTGATGCTGGACATGATGAAATCCCTCATTTCATAAAAGCTGTCTCCATCATACGGCCCAGCCTGCCGGTTGTCAAGCCTGCCGGAGCAAAAACGGAAACAGTGCTCTTTTTTGTGAAATATTGCACTTGTGAAATTGCAGAAAATCGTTTACAATAAGCGCAGCAAAGGCAGTGTGGCCCGTTCAGGGCTGCGCTGCCTTTTTTGGTGCGGTGACGCATCGCCGGATCACGCAGCAGGTTTCCCCGTTTGCGATAGAGTGACGGGCCAGAGCCCATTTTGGGAGGAAAAGGAAAATGAAAGAACTCAAAACTACAGCGCAGGTGCTGGTGGATTGTCTCGAAGCCGAGGGTGTGAACGTGATGTTCGGCATTCCGGGCGAGGAGACCCTCGACCTGATGTTTGCCATCCGGGACAGCCATATCCGGTTTATCCCGGTGCGCCATGAGCAGGGGGCAGCGTTTATGGCGGATGTCTATGGCCGTCTGACCGGCCATGCAGGTGTCTGCCTGTCCACCCTCGGCCCCGGTGCAACCAACCTCGTCACCGGCGTGGCAGACGCCTATCTGGATGGTGCACCCCTTGTGGCCATCACCGGGCAGGTGGGCACCGACCGGATGCAGCTGACCAGTCATCAGTATCTCGATTTGGCTGCGATGTTCGAGCCCATCACCAAGCGCTCCAAACAGATCATCCGCCCCGACACGGTGGGTGAGATCGTTCGTCTGGCCTTCAAGCACGCTGAGAAGGGCAAGCCGGGTGCGACCCACATCGACCTGCCTCAGAATATCGCCAAGATGCCTGCCGACGCCGTTCCCCTCAAGCGGCAGCGGATACAGGATGTTTACTCTGATCCCGCCCATATTGCGGCAGCGGGTCAGATCATCAGCGAGGCGAAGAACCCGGTCATCCTTGCAGGTGCAGGAGCCGTGCGCGGCCATGCGGCTGCAGCTGTCACGGAACTGGCCGACCGGCTGCACATCCCAGTGGTCAATACCATGATGGCAAAGGGCATCATCCCCATGGACGATAAATACAGCCTCTGGACCATCGGCATCCCCCAGAAAGACTATGTGAACCAGCTGTTTGACCGCGCCGATGTGGTCATTGCCATCGGCTACGATATCGTGGAGTGCACACCGGCCAAGTGGGGCGCACGGGAGGATATGACCATCGTCCACATCGACAGTGCTCCTGCTGATGTCAACAAGCGGTATCAGCCTGCGGTGGAAGTGGTGGGCGATATTTCTGAGAGCCTGTACGAGATCCTGCGCTGTGCCCACCGTACGGATGAGCCGGAATTTGCGTTGGAGCTGCGCCGCACCATGGTGGCAGAGCACGAGGCCATGGCGGCGGATGACAGCTGTCCCATGAAGCCCGCGCGCATCCTCTCGGATGTCCGGAAGGTCATGGGCCGCAGTGATATCGTTGTCAGCGATGTGGGTGCCCACAAAATGTGGATCGCCCGCCACTACGACTGCTACGAGCCGAACACCTGCCTGATCTCCAACGGCTTTGCAAGCATGGGCTTTTCCATTCCGGGTGCCTTTGCGGCTAAACTGCTTTATCCCGACAAGAAAGTGCTGGCTGTCTGCGGCGACGGCGGTTTCATGATGAACAGCCAGGAGCTGGAAACGGCAGTGCGGGAGCATGTGCCTTTCGTGACCCTGATTTGGGAAGATTCCAGCTACGGCCTCATCAAATGGAAGGAGCAGGAACAGTTCAACGGCGAGCACTGCTATGTTGACTTCTCCAACCCGGATTTCAAAATGCTGGCTGAGGCCATGCACTGCAAAGGCTACCGCGTGAAGAAGGCGGAAGAGCTCATTCCCACATTGGAAGATGCCTTCAAGCAGGATGTGCCCAGCGTCATAGTAGTGCCGGTAGACTACAGCGAAAACATGAAACTCTCTGCTCACCTCAAGCAGGTGTACGCTGAAAAACAGTAAATACCTATATAATAAGGGAGCGCCTGTCTGGCTGAAAGGTCAGGGGACGCTCTTTCTTATTGATAAGAGGAAAAGCTTTATAGGAGGGAGCTCTCTCATATAAGAATAGATAAAGGCGAAACGCAGAAGAATGAACCGATTTCCAGTCATTCCACAAAAACTTGAAAAAATCTGCAAAAAAGTGTTGACA
>DCCL01000087.1:5548-12770 GCA_002313795.1 Faecalibacterium prausnitzii | reverse complement strand
TTCTATGCCCTCAATTCCAGCTATTATGCCCGGTGGTACTATATGCCGGTGCTCATCCTCTGCGCCATGACGGCCTGTGGTCTGGAAAGCCCTGATATCGACGCCGAGACGCTGGACGCTTCGGCCCGGGGCATCGAATGGCTGATGGTGGCAACGCTGGCCTTTGCGGTGGTGCCGGTGCAGGATGCCGATACCAAGACCTGGTCGCTGGGCGTCCTGCAGAACCCCGGCCAGTATGTGGCGGTGCTGGGCTTCGGTCTGGGTGGTCTGATCCTTTATCGGGTAATCTGCAACTGCTGGCGGGAGCGCCGGGATTTTGCCCGCCGCCTGACCGCTGTGGTGCTGGTCTTCAGCTGTGTGTTCAGTATGGTGCATATCGGCATCGGCAAGTTCGGCCAGTGGCACACCGACAGCGACCTTGTGGAGCAGTACACCTCTGCCCTCAAGCTGAAAGCCGACCTGCCGGAGGGGGACTGGCGCGTTGACACTTACGAGACCCACGACAATCTGGGCCTCTGGCTGGATAAGAGCTGTCTGCAATACTTTGGCAGCACCGCAGCCCCCAGCATCCTCAGCTTCTATCCGGCGCTGGGCGTCAAACGGGATGTCCGCAGTGAACCGGACATCTCCAATTATGCACTGCGCGGTTTGCTGAGTGTGAAATATCTCATCACGACGCCCCAAAAGCAGGAGGATTTCCTGGCTGCAGCGGATGACGGATGGGATTACTATGACACCAAGGACGGCTTCATGCTGTATGAGAACGAAAACTACGTTCCCATGGGCTTCACCTACGATTACTATATCACCGAGGACGAGTATGAGGAGACGGTCAAGAATACCCGCTCCAACCTGCTCATGCGGACGCTGGTTCTCAGCGACGAGGACGCAGAGACCTACGGTAAGTACCTGAAAAAGCTTCCGGACGAGAAGCTGAACGACCTCTGGTATGATACCTACGTCTCCGACTGCGAAGACCGCCGCGCCACAGCCAGCAGCGAGTTCCGGATGACCAACTCCGGATTCCATGCGGACATCACGCTGGACCGAGAAAATCTCGTGTTCTTCTCAGTACCCTACGATGACGGTTTCACCGCCTATGTCAACGGGGAGAAGACGGATATCGTCCGGGTGGACGAGGGTCTGATGGCGGTCCTGGCTCCGGCGGGGGAGAACAGCATCGATTTCGTTTATCAGGCGGATGGCTACTCCCTCAGCAGCAAGGTCTCGCTGGCGGCTCTGGTGGTGTTTGCCGTATACGTTGGGTATTTTGTCCGGAAGAAAAAGAAACGCTGTTAAATCTCCCGCTGTCAATACACATTCTCCCACAAAAAGCGGAGCGCTTTTTGTGGAAAGAGCGAATAGCCACCCCGACCGAAACGTGATAAAATAAGCACGTTGTGCTGCCGAGAGCAGCCGGAAAGGAAGCGCGAAAACGTATGGAACAATGCTGTTTGATGCCGGGACAGGAACGGTGTGAATCATTCCGGGATGCAAATGGAGTACCGAAAGTTCGCTATTCTTATTGTTCGCTGCAGGGCCGGCTCTTCAACTGCGTCAGCCGCAGCCGGGAAGAGGCGGAACAGCTGTGCGAGGACTGGCTCGTGGGTCAGGACCGTTGCTACCGGAACTGACAGATATCGTTTTTTGGACTGCTGTGCAGAAACTGCACGGCAGTCTTTTTTTGCCTCCGGCGCAGGAAGGTCAGATTGACAGTTTCTCCGATAAGAGCTATAATGAATTATCAAAAACCGGATAGTATACCCAAATGGAATGATGAAACGAAGCAGGGGAGAGGGAGAACGGATGAACCTACGGTTTGACCGCTATATCGAGAATATCCGGGCTGTCCGCGGGCTTTCCCACCCTCGGTTCTCTCCGGGCATGAAGGCACAGGAATTGCTGAAGGCCATCCAGAACAATGCAGTCATCTCCTTTGACTATATGAAGGAGGATAACGACATCCTCAATGAGCTGGTGTTCCACCGCCGCCCGGAAGAGCTGAGCGAAGAGAACATCGCCGACCTGCAGGCTTTTGCAGATAAGCTCTTCTCCTATGCCAACAGTGAGGACTGCGGCATCGCCTACAAGGTCTATAGCCTGCTGCTGGAAAATGCCCGTATCCGGAAAGACAAGCCTGCCATCATCCGGCATCTGTATGAGAAGGGCGTTTCCCTCCACTACCTCAACATTCGGGGTGAGGACTACGCCATCAACCCCTTTGGCAAGCAGGTGCGCGCCTGTTTTCAGGAGGGCGCAGAGTATATCAGGGAATATGAATCCTTTGACCTGACCACAAAAAGCTATATCATCCGCTGCCTCGGCAACAGCCGGATGTCCATGGCCCGCCGCACCCGTGCGGACTGTCTGGAATATATGAAAGTGTTTGACCGGGCCATGAGTGTCATCTGTGATCCCTATTACCGGAACCTTGACCCCCAGATCCCCTGGGATAAATTCGAGTATGCCATGCATCTGGACCGGATGACTCTGGTGGGTTATCTGCGCCACCACAAAGACCCGGAGATCGCGGCCAAGCTTATGGAATCGGCAGAGTTCGTCTACCGCGATCATGTGCGCTACAAAAACGAAGAGGAACGTCTGCTGAACTGGCGGGTGAGCTATTTTTACAAGGCAGCCCGTTACCATGCGGGCAAGGGCACGGCCCGGGAGGTCGTGGAAGAGATCCTGAACGTCATCGACCACACGGATATCCACGATTACAGCATCACGGGCATCAACCAGAACCTGACGGCCATCTCCTATCTGGTGGCCTACAAGGAGCGGATGCCGCCGGAAGACAAAAAGGCGATGGAGTACCGCACCGAACAGGCCATGGAGCGGAGCCTGCGGTATCTGGAAGAGCTGCCGCAGGATGAACACCCCCGCATCATCAGCCGGGCCGTGCGGGAGATCGTGGAGGCAGAAGCAGAGGCAGGCACCGCCCGCAGGAGCCTGCTGAACTATATCCTTGCGGCACATAAGCCGACCTATGTCCATTCCATGATGGTGGCGGGCCTGACCCGCATCTTCGTCCGGGAGCTGGTGAAGAAGTCACCGGAAAAGCTCATCGGAGTGCTGGGCTGCAAGACGGTGGAAGAAGTCCGCAGCAGCCGCATCGAACTCTGTGAGCTGGCCTATGAGTGCGGTATCTACCATGACATGGGAAAGAGCCTTGTGGTCATGTATATCAGCAACAACTCCCGGCGGCTGCTGGACGAAGAATTCACCTGCATCCAGTGGCACACGGTGTTCGGCTACGAGCTGCTCTGCAAAGTGGGTGCAAAAAAAGACCTGGCCCCGGCAGCGCTCTATCATCACCGCTTCTACGATGACACCGGCGGCTATCCCAAAGGATATCCGCCCTGTCCGGCCGACATCAAGCCTATCGTGGATGCCCTGACCGTGGCGGATTCGCTGGATGCGGCCACCGACAACATCGGACGCTGCTATACCATGGCAAAGCCGGTGGATACGCTGCTGGAAGAGTTCCGTGCCCAGAAAGGCACCCGCTATGCGCCCTATGTGGTGGAGCTGCTGGACGATGAAGAGTTCTGTAAGACCCTCAAAGAGACCCTGAACGAGGCGCGGCAGAGTGTCTATCTGGAAGCTTACCATGTGAAACAGTAAGAAGTTGTTTTCGTAAGCAGACTGTTCAGACGGTGTGCAATGCTTATGAAAACGGCGTCTAAGGAGCTTGCCGAATGAATGAGCCGAAAACACCCCTGTTCCGGGGCATCGGAGAAAATGACCTGGCCGAAATGTGCGCCTGCGGAGGGGCACGGCGCAAACAATACAGCAAAGGGACTCTGCTCCTGAGGGCCGGGACCATCACCCGGGAAGTGGGCATCGTGGAGTCCGGCAGCGTGAACATTGAGAACATCGACTTCGGGGGAAACCGGAGCATCCTGAGCCATGTCCCGGCGGGACAGGTGTTCGCGGAGACCTATGCGTTCTGTCATGAGCCGCTGATGGTGGATGTGGCGGCAGCGGAGGAAACTGAGGTGCTGTTCCTGAATATGGATGTCCTCATCCATACGCCCCACCCGGAGAGCCGCTGGCAGCCTGTTCTGCTTCAGAACCTGTTGAACATCTCCCTTCACAAGAATCTGGCCCTGTCGGAGCGCATCTTCTGTACAGCCCCCAAGACCATCCGGGGCAGGCTGCTACTCTACCTCTCGAATCAGGCTGCAAAAGCCGGGAGCCGGACGTTCCGGATCCCCTTTGACCGGCAGGGTCTGGCCGATTACCTCAACCTTGACCGCAGCGCCCTCTCCAAGGAGCTGGGCAAAATGCGGGACGAGGGAATCTTGGAAACAACAAAGAATGAATTTACCCTCCACGAGCTGCCGGAATAAAGCAGCAGGTGAGGAAACGAAAACGGGGACACCGGAAGAGGTGTCCCCATTTTTTGGCGTGTCAGGCAGAAAATTTCGAAAAAATAAGGAAAAAACGAGTTGAAGTCCTTCTTATTGGACTTGATAAGTGGATAATAGAGTCAAGACAGGGGAGAAAGGCTCCCCGGAAGGAAGAGCAAGGAGGAAATGATATGAAATACCCTGATTTTGACTTTGGCTACTTTGGCAGCGGCGACGAGGGCTATGCCCAGTACATGACCGCCTTCGAGCGGAATTTTGGCAGCACGGGTGCCGACACAGACAGCACACTGGACGACGATTTTTCCGACGATGATACCGGTGACACGGATGATGACGATTTTTAAAGGAGGAGCCATGAAGTATTATGTGACGATCACCGGACTGAATTTTCGCTATGGCAGGGAGCCGTTTCAGGTCGGGCAGAAGGTAAAGCTTGTGAAGGAGCCGACGAATCCGTATGATCGGGAAGCGATTCGGGCGGAGCTGCCCGGCCTGGGGCTTGTGGGTTACGTGGCCAACAGCGTTCACACGGTGCTGGGCGACTGCCTCAGCGCCGGGCGTCTTTACGACAAGATTGGCGACACCGCCACGGCAAAGGTCAAATACGTGCTTGACAAAGCGGTGGTGTGCAGGGTAAAGACGGAAAAGAAGGCAGCGGCGCCGGAGTGTGATGACGCCGATGACGAGCCTGCTTTCTGACAGGTAGAAATGGAACACTCCGCTTTCCCGCCGCATACACCGGTGGGAAGGGGGAATGCAATGTGAACATCTACCTGTTGGCAGCGGTCATCCTTCTGCTGCCTGCACTCTGTACAGCGCTGGGGGCCTCCGGGGCTTTTCTGGTGCGGCAGACCGATGAGCCCCGCACCCGGCGGATGCTCTGCGGCATGGCGGCAGGCATCATGCTGGCGGCAAGCGTCTGGAGCCTGCTCCTGCCTGCCATCGAGCGGGCAGAGAGCGGGTGTCTCCCGGTCTGGCTGGCCCCGGCGGCGGGGCTTCTGCTGGGGGCTGTGGGGCTGCTGCGGCTGGAACAGACCGCCGGGCGGCTGGTGAACACCGACGAAAGATGCAGCGGCCGGATGGGCCGGGTGGTGCTGGCTGTCACCCTCCACAATCTGCCGGAA
This sequence comes from Faecalibacterium prausnitzii, assembly GCA_002313795.1. Taxonomy (GTDB): domain Bacteria; phylum Bacillota; class Clostridia; order Oscillospirales; family Ruminococcaceae; genus Faecalibacterium; species Faecalibacterium prausnitzii_L. The sequence goes on along the minus strand of DCCL01000087.1, from coordinate 7,267 downwards.
GGCATGGTGGTGGGGCTTGCCGCCGCGCTGGCCCTGCGGGGTGAGCCGGAGGCTGTCAGCGGCGCGCTGGCACTGGCTCTTGGCATCGGTTTGCAGAATATCCCGGAGGGGGCCGCTGTGAGCCTGCCGCTGGTGCAGGCGGGGCAGGGAAGAGAAAAAGCCTTCTGGGCAGGAGCAGCCTCCGGGCTGGTGGAGCCGGTGGGAGCATTGCTGGCTCTTGGGTTGGCGGGCTGGGTCGGCGCGGCTCTGCCCTGGCTGATGAGCGCCGCCGCCGGGTGCATGGTCTGTGTGACGGCGCAGGAGATGATACCGGAAGCGGTGGAACAGGACGAACCGGCCGGCGTCATCAGCGTGGTGGCAGGCTTTGCCCTCATGATGGCGCTGGATATCGCGCTCTGAATTTTTGACGAAAAAAGCCGATGCAGTGGAAAAACTGCATCGGCTTTTGTGTGGTTCAGCTGTTTTCTTTGGCGAGATAGACGGTGGTGGAGGGAAATGCAAAGTCCACGCCGTCTGCCTTCATCACATCCATGAGGGAGAGGTTCAGGTCGTTCTGCATCCGCAGGAAGGTGCCGAGGTCGGGGGTGCGGAGATAGGCGGAGACCATCAGGTTGATGCTGGAATCGCCGAAATCGGTCAGTCGGACAAAAGCGGTGTCCTCGTAGGTGTGGGGGCTGGCCTTGAGCATGGTGGTGATGTCGGCCATCAGTTTTTCCAGCTGGGGACGGGTGGTATCGTAGGTGACGCCCAGCGTGAAGCGGTAGAGCCGCTTGTTCCGCAGGGTAGCGTTGTTGATGGTGGCGCTGCTGACGGTGCTGTTGGTGAGGATGTAGGTGGAGTTGTCCAGCGCCCGCACCTTGGTGGAGCGGAAGTTGATGTCGATGACTTCACCTTCCACATCGCCCACCGTGATCCAGTCACCGATGGAGAAGGGCTTGTCCAGCAGGATGACCACGCCGCTGAAGAAGTTCTTGGCCATGTCCTGTGCGGCCAGAGAAATGGTTAGGCCGACGAGTCCCGCACTGGCAACGACGCTGCCCACCGGCAGGCCGCTCTCCTGTGCAATGGTGGCACCGCAGAAGACTATGATGGCCACTTTGTAGACCTTATCCAGCAGGGTCAGCAGGGTGCGGTTGGTGCGGACCTCCTCACTGCAGGAGGAGAGCAGCAGGGCTGCAACGCTGGATGCGTGGTAAAAGCCGGTGCCGATGAGGAAGATGAGTGCGATATGGTAGATTTTGAGCATCAGCGAGGGCAGGCCGGAGATGGCCCAGGGCAGGCTGCGCAGGGCCAGATAGATGCCGCTGTACCATGCAATCTGGGAGACCGGCCGGGCAAAGCTGCGCAGCAGGATGCTGGTGCAGGCAAAGTGCCAGCGGCGCTCCAGCAGGCGGGGAAACCCCTTGCGCTGCAGCCAGCCGCTGATCAGCCAGGCCAGAAGCAGCAGGGCCAGCGCGCAGAGGCACCGGGCTGCAAAGGCAGGCCAGCCTTCCAGCATCACATGGGCGATGTCGAAGCTGAGGCCATTGATGTTGAATATCATAGAAATAAGTCCCTTCCTGACAAAAATATAATAAATTACAATATTTTTTAGTATATCACATCCCTGTCCCTGCTGCAAACAAAAAATGCTCTGATTCAGCCCGGAGAAAATAGTGCTTGACAAGCAGGCCACTGCGCGTTATACTCTGCGCAGAAAGTTCGTTTCAGGGCGGGGTG
>DCCL01000087.1:0-5448 GCA_002313795.1 Faecalibacterium prausnitzii | reverse complement strand
CGGATGCAAGAAACGGCAGACAAAAGGATTTGTTTGTGTGCGCCCTGTTGTAGTGTTTTTACAGCAGGGCGCACTTTTGTCTTCCCGGTTCCAGCTCCAGCGAGAAAAGGGCTTTCCAGTCTTTCTTAAAATGGGGTTGTCTGCCCCGGGAGGAAAATTATGAGAAAAGATACGACCCGCAACCTGACCGTTGCCGCCATGCTCAGCGCAGTGGCATTCATCCTGATGTTCATCGAGTTCCCCATCCCGATGCTCATTCCTGCCTTCGTCAAGATGGACTTTTCTGACCTGCCCGCCCTGCTGGGTGCGTTCGCGCTGGGCCCGGTGTATGGTGTGGTCATCAGCTTTATGAAGAACCTGCTCCACATCATCATCAAGGGCACCTCCACCGCCTGCGTGGGTGAGCTGTGCAACTTCATGCTGGGTGCCATCTTCTCGGTTGTGGCGGGCGGCATCTACAAGCACCACAAGAGCCGGAAAAATGCCATCCTCGGCGCACTGGCCGGTGCGGTGGCAATGGCAGTGTTCAGCGTGCCTTCCAACTACTTCATCACCTACCCGGCCTATGTGAAGTTCTACCATATGCCGCTGGAAGCCATCCTCGGGATGTATCAGGCCATTCTGCCTTCGGCCAACAGCCTCATCAAGTGCCTGGTCATCTTCAATATGCCCTTCACGCTGGCCAAGGGCCTGCTGGATGCACTGCTCTGCATGCTCATCTATAAGCCGCTGTCCCCCATCCTTCATGGCCGGAAGTGAGCGGACACCATGATATGAAAAGCTCCTCCGACGAAAGCCGGAGGAGCTTTTGGTTTACTGTAAGGCACCCTTTTCCAGCCACTTGCCCCTTGCCAGTCGGATGAGGAAGAGCAGGCCCCGGATGCAGAGCTCAAAGCACATGGCACCCCACACGCCCACAAGGCCCAGCCGGGGAGCCAGCAGGAAGGCGAGGGTGAGACGGACGCCCCACATGCTGAAGAGGTTGAGCACAAAGCAGGCAGTGCTGTCGCCGGCCCCCTGCATGGCACCGCTGGCCACGATGCTGGCACCGAACATGGGTTCGGCAAAAGCTTCGATGCGGAGCACCCGGGCACCCAGCGCAATGACGGCGGCATCTGCCGTGAAGATGCTCATGAGAGTCGGCGCGAAGACCCAGAGCCCCACGCCGGAAAGAGCCATGATGGCGATGCCCATCAGGGTGCAGAGCCAGGCAAAGCGCTTTGCCATATCCCGGCGGTGGGCACCCACGGCCTGACCGATGAGGGCGATGGCAGCATCCTGAATACCGTAGCCTGCCATATAGCAGAGCCCCTCGGCGCTGACGCCCAGACTATTGGCGGCGATAGCCACGGTGCCGAGGCCCGAGACGATGCGCACCAGAAGAACCTGCGCGGAAGAGAGGGCCGCCCGCTCCGCTGCCAGCGGTGCGCCCACCCGCCAGAGGTTGATCAGGCAGGAGTGGGTGATCTTCCAGGAGCCGGGGTGCCGGATGCAGAGGGGACCGTTCCGCAGCAGCAGGATAGCCAGTGCCAGCGAACCGCCAATGACATCTGAGAGGGCAGTGCCCAGCGCCGCGCCGGGCACCCCGAGACCTGCGCCCCAGACGGTTACGGTTTGCCCGAACAGCGAGAGCTCCCGGACGGGATTGATGAGGAAGAAGTTGAAAAAGACATCCAGCCCGCAGACCAGCACGCTGATGAGCCCGGGGGTCAGGGCGTCGCCGGTGGCCCGGAGCATGGCGGAGTACATACCCATGGCCATGGTGAAGGGGAGAGCCGCTGACCAGATGGCAAAATAGGCGCTGGCGTTGGCCTGCAAAGAAACGTCTGCTCCCAGCCACCCGGGCAGAAAGCGGCTGATGCCGACACCGAAACCCGCCGCCGCAAGGCCGAGGATAAGGTTGAACAGCATGGACTGCCGCAGCACGCCCCGGGCGTCATCCTGCCGGTCTGCACCGAGATATTGGGCAATCTGGATGGAAAACGCGGTGTACAGCCCCACCAGCACGCCGTGCAGCAGCCAGGTGCTGGAACTGACGATGCCGATGGCGGCAGTGGCCTCGGCTCCGATGTGGCCTACCATGGCCGCGTCGATGTATTCCATGGCCGTGACGACCATCTGCTGCAAAATGGAGGGGATGCTCAGGGTCAGCACGACCCGGGCCGTGTCGCCCAGAGGGATATCTTCGCCCTGCCGCATCCGGGCGGAAAGCTGCTCCAAAGAAAGTGTCATATCGTCTCCTGTTTTCTGTATATGGATGTTCCAGCTATTATTATAGGTACAGCCCGGAAAATTGTCAAACCGACAGCTTTTGCCTTCCGGCGATTGATTTTTTGGCTCCGGCGTGATACACTCTCGGAGTAAGAAAAATATCATTGAAAGAGGTTCAAAATATGCTGCAACTCATTTCAGCCAACAGCCAGGGTACCGTGAATGTGCTGGCGTTCCTGCTGGCATTTGTCCTGACCGCCCTGATGGACTCAGTCTTCCGCAACAAGCTCCCTCAGGACCATGGCCGTGCCTTCGCCGTGGATGGTCAGCTCTCCAAGGGCAAGGCCCGCGGCTCCGGCATCATCTTCGTGCTCTGCATCGCGCTGGTGACGCTGGCCGTGGTGCCCTTCAAGGTGGAGTATCTCATCTATACCATCCTGCTCATCGCCTCCATGCTCTCGGGCTACTTTGACGACGCGGCAGAGACCCCCTGGAACGAGTATAAGAAGGGCTTCATCGATTTTGTCATCGCAGTGGTGGCAGGCGTGACCTACCTCAACTTCAACGGCACCACCGTCCATTTCCTGAGCACTACCTTCACCATTGCCTATCCGCTCTACCTGCTCCTCATCGTCATCCTCATCTGGGCCAGCATCAATGTGGTCAACTGCACCGACGGTGTGGACGGCCTTTCTGCCAGCCTTGCGATGGTGAGCATCGGTACCTTCCTGGTGTGCTACTGGGAAGAGCTGGGCGATTACGCTACGGCAGGCGTAGTCTTCATCGGCGCTCTGCTGGCCTATCTGTGGTCCAACGCAAAGCCCTCCACCGTGCTGATGGGTGATGCCGGCAGCCGCGCCATGGGCTTCTTCCTTGCAATCCTGGCCCTCAAGAGCGGCCATCCCTTCGCGTTCCTGCTGGCTGCGCTGGTGTTCATCGTGGACGGCAGCCTGGGCATCCTGAAGATCAGTCTCAAGCGGTTCCTCCACATCAGCATCCTCAAGCACACCCTCACCCCCATGCACGACCACGTGCGCAAGCAGCGCGGCTGGAGCGATGAGCAGGTGGTGGTGCGCTGGCTCATCATGCAGTGTGTCGCATCTGCACTGCTTCTGCTGACGGCGGGCTGATTTACGGATTTTAAGTATGACGTTTGTGCAGCTTTCCAAAATGCAGATAATACCGTTCTGATTTTTGTTGCACTTTATGGATTGAAAGTCATACGGAAAAAGACTATACTTTATCCAACGAAAGCAAAGGCGCTTGGTGATTTATAATCACTTTGCGCCTTTTTTGTTTTTCGCTTTCTGTGCGGTTCGGGAAAGCTGCACGGAGTGCGCTGTCCGCGGCGCGAGAGCACGGACGAGAGAATAGGATGGGAAAGGCGGAATCAAAGTGATCAAACTCGAACACGTAGACAAATACTTCGGTGACCTGCACGTTCTGAAGGACGTGAACCTCGAAGTGGCCGAGGGCGAAAAGCTGGTCATCATTGGCCCCTCCGGCAGCGGCAAATCCACTACCGTCCGCTGCATGAACTTTCTGGAAGAGCCGACCAGCGGCCATGTTTACATCGATGGTCAGGAGCTGACCAACAAGAACAAGACCAAGATCGTCCGCGACAACATGAGCATGGTGTTCCAGCAGTTCAATCTCTATCCCCACATGACGGTGCTCAAGAACCTGACGCTGGCCCCCATGAAGCTCCACCACAAGACCAAGGCGGAGGCCGAAGAGCTGGCGTACCACTATCTTGAAGTGGTGGGCCTGCGGGATAAGGCGGATGTCTACCCCACGCAGCTTTCCGGCGGCCAGCAGCAGCGCATCGCCATCGCCCGTGCCCTCTGTGCACAGACCAAGATCATCCTCTTCGATGAGCCGACCTCGGCCCTCGACCCGGAGACCATTCAGGAAGTGCTGGATGTCATGGTAAAGCTGGCACACGAGAAGAACATCACCATGGTGGTCGTGACCCACGAGATGGGTTTCGCCCGGAAGGTGGCTGACCGCATCGTATTCATGGCAGACGGCCAGATCGTGGAAGAGGGCACGCCGGAGCACTTCTTCACCAACCCCAAGAACGAGCGTGTCCGGCAGTTCCTGAGCAAGATCGTCCGCTGAGAGCGGAATCTACCAAGGTTGACACGGCAGGGGCCCACAAGTTGTGGTGGGATGCCGTTGTTGATATCCAGCCATTTCGGGGCGGAAAGGGAAAGCCGCCTGGGCTGAACAAGAACAAAGAGGAGTGGTTTATTATGAAAAAGATCTCGCGTCGTGATTTCCTGAAAGCTTCTGCTGTTGTGGGCGCTGCCGGCGTCCTGACCGCCTGCGGCGGCTCCGCAAGCTCCACTGCAGCATCCACGGCATCTTCTGCCGCAGGCAGCACCGCTGCCTCTGCTGCATCCTTTGGTGCAGATACGCAGGCCATCGTAGACCGCGGCGTCCTGAAGGTCGGCGTCAAGAACGCCGTCAAGGGCTTCAGCTTTCAGGATACCCTCACCGGCGAGTATACCGGTCTGGAAGATTCGCTGGCTGAGATGATCGCCGATTATCTGGGTGTGGACGTGGAGTTCACCACCGTCACCGCCGCCACCCGCGGTGAGCTGCTGGATTCCGGCGATATCGACGCCGTTCTGGCTACCTTCACCATCACTGATGAGCGGAAGAAGACCTGGGACTTCTCCACCCCGTACTATACCGATTACGTTTCCGTTCTGGTGGAAGATTCCACCGGCATCAAGGAACTGGCTGACCTGAAGGACAAGGTGGTGGGCGTCTCCTCCGGCTCCACCTCCGCCCGTGCTCTGGTCAAGGCCATGATCGACGCAGGCGTGCTGGACGGCGCAAACTTCGACGCCGACACCTTCAACGCCGATACCTGGAAAGAGGGCATCTCCTTCCGTCAGTACGATGATTATCCCGCCATCAGCACCGCACTGAGCGCAGGCGAGGTGCAGGGCTTCTGCGTGGATAAGTCCATCCTGGCCATCTACAAGACCGATGGCCGCAGCTATGTCGATGCAGAGTTCAGCCCGCAGGAATACGGCATCGCTACCAAGAAGGGCAGCGACTTCTCCACCGTCTGCGACGATCTGGTGAAGGGCTGGCTGGCCGATGGCACCATCGATAAGCTCATCAAAGACAACGGTCTGAATTAAGAAGCCGTTTTCATAAGCATTGCACACCGTCCGAACGGTCTTTTTGCTCGCATACGGCGTTGCTTTCCCTTGCAATCCG
>DCCL01000200.1 GCA_002313795.1 Faecalibacterium prausnitzii | reverse complement strand
GCCGCCATCTTTGAGGAGACCGCCGGCAACGAAAAAGAGCACGCAAAGATCTGGTTCAAGCTGCTGTGCGGCGGCGCGATTCCGGATACCATGACCTGCCTGGAAATGGCAGCAGGCGGCGAGCATGACGAATGGACCGAGATGTACCCCCGCATGGCCAAGGAGGCCAGGGAAGAGGGCTTCTCCCAGATCGCAGCCCTGTTCACCATGGTGGCACAGATCGAAAAGGAGCATGAGGAGCGCTACCGTGAACTGGCCGAGAACCTGAAAAACAGCAAGGTCTTTGCCCGCGAAGAGCAGCAGGTCTGGCAGTGCCGGAACTGCGGCTATACCTACATCGGCAAGTCTGCGCCGCTCAAGTGCCCGGTCTGCGCACATCCGCAGAGCTACTTTGAACTGAAAAAGAAGAACTACTGATCTCGAATCATTTCAAGTTCCCGAAATATCAGCGCCGCCGCATCCGGTTTTCCTGCCGGGTACGACGGCATTTTTGCGGTATTATAAAAAGGGACGGTCCGGCAGAAACAGCAGGGTGCCGTGGGCCGAGTACACCAGCCGCTGCATCATGCAGCCGTATAACAGCACGAGCAGCAGCGCCACCAGAAAGGCCAGCGCCAGCCACCGCATCCACCGCCCGCTGTGCTGCCTGCCAAAAGAACCGCGTCTGCGCCGCATGGTGCCGCCTCCTTTTTTAAAGGGTGAACCGTTCTGGGCCATCCTATGCCGGCAAACAAAGAATTGTGCTGCCGGGCCGGCTGTGGTAAGATAACAGAGAAGAACTACCAAGGAGGAGACCGATGCTGACCATTACACTGCTGGGCACGGCGGCCACCATGCCGCTGCCGGACCGTGCGCTCAGCGCTGCCTATGCGGAGTGCTGCGGCCATGGCATTCTGTTTGACTGCGGCGAGGGCACCCAGACGGCGGCACGCCGTGCGGGCGTGAACCTGATGCGGGCCGACGTCATTGCGCTGACCCACTATCACGGGGATCATATTTTCGGCCTGCCGGGTCTGCTGCAGACGCTGGGCTGTCAGGGCAGAGAAAAGCCCCTGTGCATTGTGGGGCCGGAGGGCCTGCCGGAGGTGTTTGCCGCGCTGCAGGCACTTGCCGGGCCGCTGCCGTACCCGGTGCAGCCGCAGGTGCTGGCCCAGCCGCTGCCGCTGGATGCTCTGGCAGAGGGTTGGCCCGCCGGAGCTGTGCTGAAGCCGTTCAAAACCCGGCACCGGGTGCGCAGCCAGGGCTACCGGCTGGAACTGCCCCGTGCAGGAAAATTTGACCCTGAAAAGGCCCGCGCGCTGGGCGTGCCCGTGCAGGATTGGAAACTGCTGCAGAAAGGGCAGACCGTGGAGGTGAGCGGCCGCTCCGTGCAGCCTGCGGAGGTGCTTGGAGCACCGCGCCGGGGCCTGAGCATGGTGTTTGCGGGGGATACCACCCCCTGCGCTGCGCTGGAAGCGGCGGCACAGGAGACGGATCTGCTGCTCTGCGATGCAACCTATGCCCTGCCGGAGCAGGAGGCACAGGCAAAGCAGTGGGGGCACAGCACCTTTGGGCAGAGTGCCGCACTGGCCGCACGGGCCGGGGCGCGCCGCCTGTGGCTGACCCACTATTCCCCTATGATCACCGACCCGGAAGAGCAGCTGCCACAGGCACAGGGCATCTTCCCGGCGGCAGAATGCGGGTTTGACGGCAAGAGCATCACCCTGCACTACGAGGAGGATGTGCGATGAAACTGAATACCGGCGCAGCGGCACTGCTGGATGCCCTGCACGGGGCAGGCTATGCCGCTTATGCGGTGGGCGGCTGCGTGCGGGACAGCCTGCTGGGCCTGACGCCCCATGACTGGGACCTGTGTACCAGTGCCCTGCCGCAGCAGGTCATGGACCTGTTCGGCGCAGAACACTGCATCCCCACCGGGCTGCAGCACGGTACAGTGACCATCAGGCACGGCGGTGCGCTGTATGAAACAATGACCTTCCGCACGGAAGGAACCTATACCGATGGCCGCCATCCGGATGAGGTGCATTTTGTGCCGGATGTGCGGGAAGACCTGGCCCGGCGGGATTTTACCATCAACGCCATGGCCTACAGTGCAGAAGAGGGGCTGGTGGACCCCTTCGGCGGGCGGGCAGACCTGCAGAGCGGCATTGTGCGGGCCGTGGGAGACCCGGTGCAGCGCTTTACAGAGGATGCACTGCGCATCCTGCGGCTGTACCGCTTTGCAGCCCGGTTCGGCTTTGCCATCGACCCGCCCACGGCGCAGGCAGCGGAGGCACTCTGCCAGCATCTGGACTGCGTCTCGGTGGAGCGCATTGCGGAGGAACTCAGCAAGCTGCTGGCTGCACCCAGGCCTGGGGCCTATTTGGACCCGGCAGTGTTCCGGGCCGCGCTGCCGGAGCTGCCCACACCGGCATTGGAAGCAGCAGGCCCGGTGGTGGATGCCTGCCCGGCGGGCAGCGAGAATCTGCCCATCCGGCTGGCGGCGCTGCTGGTCAGCCTGGGGGAAGCGGGCACCCGCAGTGTGCTCAAGCGCCTGCGCAGCTCCAATGCCCTGATCGAGGAAACGGCCGTCCTGGTGCGGGAAAGTGGGTCGGGTGCGCTGGAAGCTTTCTCCTCGGACGCCAGTACGGGTTGCGGCACCCAGCGGGTGCGACGGCCTTTGGATGGGCCTTGCATCCTGCTGGCCGCGGCCCCAACAGCAACTCCTTGCTTCCGCCACTGGCGGCAGTCGTTGCAGTTGCAGTCCATTCCATCGCCCGCCCTATTGCCTGCGGCAACAGGGTCCCACCCCAGCGGACACTTGCTCAGGGAACAACCGGCGTGCCTGAGTTGCTGTGTCCTACCGGAAACATGGTTTGGGCCAGAACTCGCCATCGGAGGCAGGGCGGAGGATAGTTTCCTGCCGAGCCGATAAGCTACAGCTCCGGGCCTCCTGCTCCAGTATTTCCCAGCGGGCTGAAGAGCCGCCTCGCCGGAGAATCCCCTCGCGTTTGCAGAAAACTGTATCTGCTCAGAACCTTCTTCCTTGTGAAGAAAATACCCGGAATCCCCTGGTTCTTCCTTATTTAAACCTTCGGTCGCTGCCAGTCTTTGACATCTTTTACTTCGTCGTACATGGCGCAGTAACTGTCATAGCGGGTCTGGGAAAGCTTTCCCTCTGCCAGCGCTGCACGGACCGCACAGCCCTTCTCCGAACGATGGGAGCAGCCGGTGAACTGGCACTCACCCAAATAGGGCCCGAACTCCGGGAAGGCGTGTTCGAGGTTCTCTTTGGGGATAAAGCCCGCCCGGTTGGCCTCGAGGCTGGCAAAGCCCGGGGTGTCTGCAATGCGCCCGCCAAAGGCCTCGAAGATCGTCACCTCGCGGGTGGTGTGGCGGCCGCGGCCCAGTTTCTGGCTGATGGCGGCGGTCTCCCGCTCCACATCCGGCAGAAGTGCGTTCAGCAGGGTGGATTTGCCCACACCAGAGTTGCCGCAAAAGGCGCAGAGACGACCGCTGATCCACTGCTTTATCTCGTCCAGACCTTCACCGGTGGTGTAGTCGATGCGGATAAAGGGAAGGGTGGATTTTTCATAGGCACTGCGGAGAAATTCTGCCTCTGCCAGGTCGCTCTTGGTGCAGACGATGACCGGCTGGACGCCCTTATCCACCGCGATGGCCGAGAGCTTATCCAGCACAAGAGTGCTGGGCGTAGGCTGGGTGGTGCTTGCCACGAGGAAAAGCACATCAAGGTTGGCCATAGGCGGGCGGACAAACACGTTCCGCCGGGGCGCGATAGCCGCGATGACCGTTGTGCCGTTCTCGGTCTCCAGCGTCACCTCATCCCCTGCTACCGGTGTGATCTTCTGCTTGCGGAAGATGCCGCGGGGTTTGCACTCCACGATGCCTTCCGGCGTTTTGACATAATAGAACCCGCCAATGCCTTTTGTGATATAACCTGTCATCCACAGCCTCCTTTAGCCCAGCCACGACGTCCACCAGTCGCCGAGACCGGAGCTGCCGGAGCTGGAAGAAGAGGAATCGCTACTGCTCTCACTGGAAGAAGAGCTGCCGCCGCCCAGCAGGCCGCTCAGCCAGCCGCCGGAGTTGCCGGAACTGGAAGAATCGCCGCTGCTGCTGTCGCTGGGTGCCTCGGGTTCCTGAGCAGGTGCAGGGCCTGCACTGACCACGACGCTGACCCGGCTGTTGAGTTTGGCCGACGCGCCTGCGCCGGGGGTCTGGCTGATGATGCTGCCCGCCGGCTGGTCGCTGTACTGCTGGGTCTGGCTGCCCAGACCCAGTTTCTTCTGCACCAGCAGAGAACGGGCATCGTTGACATTCATGCCGACAAGGCTGGGCACCTTGGTGGTGGTGCTCACCTGCGGGCGGCTGACATAGACGACCACAGTCGTGCCTGCGGCCACCTGACTGCCCGCAGCGGGGTCAGTGCGGATGATGGAGCCTGCGGCCACCGAATCATCCACTGCCTGCGTGACCAGCACCGACACGCCCAGATCTTTCAGGGCCTGCTCGCCGTCGGCCTGCACATAATTGGTGAGGTCGGGCACTGTGACATACTGGATGCCCAGGCTGACGGTCAGGGTAACGCTCTGTCCCTCGCGGACAGTGCGGCCTGCCACCGGCGACTGCTTGTAGACATAACCGGCAGCATAATCGTTGTTGTATTCCTGCTCCCAGTTGACGGTGATCTGACCGGAAGCCACCTGCTGCGAAGCGTTGACTTCATCCTGAGTCATGCCGCTGAAGTCATCCAGCACGATATCCGCCTTATTGTTCATCAGGTTGCTGGAATCATTGAGGATGGTCCAGCAGAGAGCCGCACAGGCCAGTGCAAAGGCCACTGTAATGCCGAAAAGCACCGGCAGATAGATGCCTTTTTTCTTCTTTCTGGCCTTGGGGCGGGATTTTGCCGGCTCAGTCGGCCTGCGGATGCTGCGTTTCTGCGCCATGGGATCATTCACCACCTTTTCGGGAACTTCCTCTTTGATATACTGATAATTGAACGTGATGGACGGGTCCTGCACATAGGCATCCAGCGCTTCCAGCATCTCCGCGGCACTGGCATAGCGGTTGGCCGGCAGCTTTGCCATGGCACGTTCTGTGATCTGTACAAGGCCCAGCGGCACTTCCGGAGCCAGTTCTGTGAGCGACTGGGGGGTGTCGGTGATCTGTTTTATGGCTACTTCCACCACGTCATCTGCATCAAACGGCAGATGACCCGACAGCATCTCGTACATCATGACACCCACCGAGTAGATATCACTCTTGCAGTCGGTCTCGTCGCCCCTCGCCTGCTCCGGGCTGATATAGTGGACGCTGCCCATAGCCTTCTGACCGTTCTGGATCTGGTTCTCCGCCCGGGAAATGCGGGCAATGCCGAAATCCATCATCCGGAGCTGGCCGTTGTCCAGCAGCATGATGTTCTGGGGCTTGATGTCCCGGTGCACCACGCCGTTGCGGTGGGCATGATCCAATGCACGCAGGATCTGGGAAATAAAGTGGACGGTCTCGCGGCTGGTGAGTTTACCGCCCCGTTCGTTGAGGTATTCGCGGAGGGTCATGCCCTCTACACACTCCATGACGATATACTGCAGGTCATCGCTGACCGACACATCATACACCTTGACGATGTTGGGATGGTTGAGCAGCGAAATGGCCTTGGATTCATTCTTGAAACGCCGGACAAGGTCAGGGTCATGCATCAGTTCCCGGCGCAGCACCTTGACGGCCACCACCGTGCCTTCCGGCACAGGGCCGCCCGACCCGGTGACGACAGCTTTATAGACATTCGCCATGCCGCCGGTGCCGATGAGCTCCCGGATGGTATACAGCCCGTCCAGCGTCTTGCCGATGAGATTATCCATGCTTCACCTCCAGCGGCTCCACGCCCATCAGCAGCGCGGTGATATTGTCGGGGCCGCCATTGGCGTTGGCAGCATCCACCAGACGGTCGGGCACATCGTAGAACCCGCTCTTGGTCAGGATCTCTTCGATCTGTGCCTTGGGCAGGGCGTTGGTCAGGCCGTCGGTGCAGAGCAGCAGCAGGTCGCCGGGTTTTACCGGCACCTGCGTGAACTCAGGCTCGATGCGGTAATCCACGCCCAGCGCTCTGGTGATGATATTCTTCTGGGGGTGATGCTCTGCTTCCTCGGGGGTAATGGTGCCGCAGTCCACCAGCTCCTGTACATAGGAGTGGTCGTGGGTGAGCTGGGTGAGCTGACCATCCCGGAAGAGGTAGGCGCGGGAGTCGCCCGCATGGCAGAGGAATGCCTGCCCGCCCCGGACAAGGGCACACACAGCCGTGGTGCCCATGCCTGCAAGGGCCTCTTCCCGGCTGGCCTTCTGGAACACGAAGCGGTTGGCGCTGATGAGAGCACGCTTCAAGAATTTTTCCTCGTCGCCGGGCAGGCACTGGGCGTACTGCTCCAGAAAGCAGTGCTCGATGACATCGCAGGCGCTGAGGGAGGCTTCCCGCCCACCCCGCGCGCCGCCCATGCCGTCGCACACAAGGCCCCAGGCCGCATCGCTGTTCAGTTCCCCTGCGCGGTAGTCATCCTGATTTTCCTGCCGGATGCTTCCGACGTCTGTTTTTCCTGCAAGTTTCATAGGCTTCTCCTTTTCGGGGCCTTATCAGGCCTTGCCGTTCATCTCATCGCGGCGGAGCTGGCCGCACGCGGCGCTGATCTCGCTGCCCAGACGGCGGCGGACGGTGGCGTTGACACCCAGACTTTCCAGTTTCTGCTGGAACCGGCGGACATTGGCCGCATCGGTAGCAGAATAGGGACTGCCGTCCACCGGGTTGATGGGGATGAGGTTGACGTGTGCCCCCATGCCCCGGATGAGGTCGGCCAGCTGCTTTGCGCAGGCGTCGGAGTCGTTGACGCCCCGCACCATGGAATACTCGAAGCTGACCCGGCGGCCGGTGGTGTCCTGATAGCGGCGCACGGCTTGCATCAGCACTTCCACGGGGTAAGCATCGTTCACCGGCATCATCCCGCTGCGGATCTCATTGTTGGGCGCATGGAGAGAGACGGAGAGGGTCAGCTGCAGTTTTTTCTCAGCCAGCAGGTCGATCTTGGGCACAAGGCCGCAGGTAGAAAGGCTGATGTTCCGCATTCCGATGTTCACGCCCTCGGGAGAAGAGATGTTCTCGAGGAAACGCATGACCTCGTCGAAATTATCCAGCGGCTCACCGATGCCCATCAGAACGATATGGGAGATGCGCTCTCCGATGTCCTTCTGGGCGGTGTAGATCTCTGAGCAGATCTCACCTGCTTCCAGATTGCGGACGCGGCCCGCCTGAGTGGAGGCGCAGAAGCGGCAGCCCATCCGGCAGCCCACCTGAGAGGAGATGCAGACGGTGTTCCCATGGTGGTACTGCATCAGAACCGACTCGATGCAGTTGCCGTCCGCCAGCTCCCAGAGGTATTTCACCGTGCCGTCCAGTTTGGAGGTCTGCTTCCGGGCGACCACTGGCGGCGTCAGGAGGCAGGTCTCCCGCAGCTTCTCCCGCAGGGGCTTGGAGAGGTTCGTCATCTCGTCGAAGCTCTCCGCCCCCTTCTGGAGCCAGGAGAAGAGCTGTCTGCCCCGAAAGGCGGGCTCCCCCAGGGAGCGGAGCATGTCCGTGATCTCCTGCTGGGTCATGGATCGGATGTCATTCATGTTGCTTTCCTCATGCGGCAGATGTAAAAGCCGTC
>DCCL01000231.1 GCA_002313795.1 Faecalibacterium prausnitzii | reverse complement strand
GGTGCTACCATCTCTCCGTTCAACGCTTTCCTGCTGCTGCAGGGCACCGAGACCCTGAGCCTGCGCATTGAGCGCCATGTGGAGAACACCAAGAAGGTCGTCGAGTTCCTGGCCCATCATCCTCAGGTCGAGAAGGTCAACCACCCCTCTCTGCCCGACCACCCCGACCACGCTCTGTATGAGAAGTACTTCCCCAATGGCGGCGCTTCCATCTTCACCTTCAACATCAAGGGCGGCCGTGAGGAAGCCTTCAAGTTCATCGATAACCTGAAAATCTTCTCCCTGCTGGCAAACGTGGCTGATGTCAAGAGCCTGGTCATCCACCCGGCTTCCACCACCCATAGCCAGCTGACCGATGAGGAGCTGGCCGAGCAGCAGATCTACCAGAACACCATCCGCCTGTCCATCGGTACCGAGCACATCGATGACATCATTGCTGACCTCGAGGCAGGCTTCGCAGCCGTCCGCGGCGAGTAAATCTCCGCCCTCCTTTTCGGCCTCTGAAAAGACCTCCTGAATCTAACATTTCTCCTCCATTCTCCTGAAGTGCATATAAAGTGAACAGCCGCCCTGCAGATCTTGCAGGGCGGCTGTTCGTGTATGCGGGATCATCACACTCGATGGTGTCCATCAAAAATTCCCCCGCACAGCTTATGCAATGCGGGGGAGTGAGGGGAGAGGATGTCTTAGAATTTACTCGTTGCCGGGAAAGCGGGGAATGCCGTCAAAGCCCTTTTGCAGGTCGGCATCGGTGGGAATGTAGTCGGTCATCTTGCCGTCGTGGAACTTCTCGTAGGCTACCATGTCAAAGTAGCCCGTGCCGGTCAGGCCGAAGACGATGGTCTTTGCCTCGCCGGTCTCCTTGCATTTGAGTGCCTCGTCGATGGCCACCCGGATGGCGTGGCTGCTCTCGGGGGCCGGCAGAATGCCCTCGATGCGGGCAAACTGCTCTGCCGCCTCGAACACGCTGGTCTGCTCCACGCTGACGGCATCCATCAGACCGTCGTGGTAGAGCTGGCTCAGGATGCTGCTCATGCCGTGGTAGCGCAGGCCGCCCGCATGGTTGGGACTGGGGATGAACCCGGAGCCCAGAGTGTACATTTTGGCCAGTGGGCAGACCATGCCAGTGTCGCAGAAGTCGTAGACGAATTTTCCCCGGGTCAGGCTGGGGCAGCTGGCAGGCTCCACCGCGATAAAGCGGTAGTCTGCCTCGCCCCGCAGCTTTTCGCCCATGAAGGGGCTGATGAGCCCGCCCAGATTGCTGCCGCCGCCGGCGCAGCCGATGATAATGTCGGGTTTGACCCCCAGCTTGTCCAGCGCAGTCTTGGTTTCAAGACCGATGACGCTCTGGTGCAGCAGCACTTGATTCAGCACGCTGCCCAGCACATAGCGGTAGCCGGGGGTGCTGGTGGCAACCTCCACAGCCTCGCTGATGGCGCAGCCCAGACTGCCGGTAGTGTCCGGGTGCTCGGCCAGAATTTTGCGGCCTACCCTGGTGGTCATGCTGGGGCTGGGGGTGACGGACGCGCCGTAGGTGCGCATGACCTCGCGGCGGAAAGGCTTCTGCTCGTAGCTCACCTTGACCATGTACACCTTGCAGTCCAGCCCGAAGTAACTGCAGGCCATGGAGAGGGCGGTGCCCCACTGGCCGGCGCCCGTCTCGGTGGTCACGCCTTTCAGACCCTGTTTTTTGGCATAGTAGGCCTGGGCGATGGCGCTGTTGAGTTTGTGGCTGCCGCTGGTGTTATTGCCCTCAAATTTATAGTAGATCTTTGCCGGAGTGTCCAGAGCTTCCTCCAGCCGGTAGGCCCGGCACAGGGGGCTGGGACGGTACATCCGGTAGTATTCCCGGATCTCGTCCGGGATGGGGATATAGGCTGTGGTGTCATCCAGCTCCTGCTGCACCAGCTCATCGCAGAAAACACCGTCCAGCTCTTTGGCGGTCATGGGCTTGAGAGTGCCGGGGTTCAGCAGGGGATCGGGCTTGTTTTTCATATCGGCCCGCACGTTGTACCATGCGGTGGGCAGCTCCGATTCTTCCAGATAAAACTTGTACGGGATGTTCGCTTCGGTCTTCATAAGGCTTGTCCTTTCCGGGCCGGGGATGCACGTCCCGGCCCTGCTTGCGGGACAAGGGAAAAAGAAAACCGCCCCTGTCCCAAAACACGTTGCGTGCATTGGGACAAGAGCGGATAAAATGCTCCTGCGGTGCCACCCAATTTTGGCAGGAATGACCCTGCCCTCTCGTGATATGCCAACACATACCGGCTTTGTTCACGGAGCTGCTCTCCGTCGCCCCTACTGCGCGCTGCGCGCGGTTCGGTTTGCCCTCAAAAGCCCATTCCCATCCGCGCCCACGCTGCGCCGGTCTCAGCTGCCCCGGTGCTCTCTGTACTGGTGAGTTGTGCAGTGGTACTTATGCTTTCTCACTGGTTTGACAGGATTCTATCACCTCACGAGAATGAAGTCAAGCCTTTTTCGAAAAAATCACAGATACCGGAAAGCAAAGTCATACTCTCCCAGCGGATCTGTGCGAGAGGGATGAACACCAGCCGTCCTTTCGGCCCGCACACCGGTGCACCTGCACAGCTGTAGAGCAGGCAAACGGCCAGCACCAGCGCTGCCAGCAGCAGAAGTCCCCGGTGGTGGAAGAATGCAGGGCTGTGCCCGCGCCGCTGATGCCGCATAAAGACCCCTCCTCGGATGTTTGCTCCATCCTATGCCGGCAGGTGGATTATTGTACCGGGCCGGAGAGTGTGGTAAACTATCCTTATCAAGAACATCTGCAACACGGAGAAGATTTATGCTGACCATTACACTGCTGGGCACGGCAGCGACCATGCCCCTGCCTGACCGGGCCCTCACGGCGGCTGTGGCCGAATGCGGAGGGCACAGCCTGCTGTTCGACTGCGGCGAGGGCACCCAGACTGCGGCCCGCCGGGCTGGCGTCAACCTGATGAAGCTGGACGCCATCTGTCTGACCCATTACCACGGCGACCATATTTTCGGCTTGCCGGGGCTTTTGCAGACGCTGGGCTGTCAGGGCAGAACGAGACCGCTGGCCCTTTATGGGCCGAAAGGCCTTAGTGAAGTCTGGTCTGCCATGCGGGTACTGACGGGGCCGCTGCCCTATCCGGTCTGCACCGAGGAACGAACCACGCCGGCCCTGCTCTGTGAGCGGTTCGGCGGCTGGCCTCGGGGAGCAAAGCTCTCGCCGGTGCCCACCCGCCACCGGGTCGTCAGTCAGGGCTATAAGCTGGAGCTTCCCCGGGCCGGACGGTTTGACCCGGAGCAGGCCCGGGCGCTGGGGGTGCCGGTGCAGCAGTGGAAGACTCTGCAGCACGGCCAGAGCATCACGCTGGAGGATGGCCGCACCGTTGCCCCGGCGGAAGTTCTGGGCCCGGCCCGGCAGGGACTGAGCTTTGTGTTCTCGGGGGATACTGCGCCCTGCACTTCGCTGGAACAGGCCGCAGCCGGGGTAGACCTTCTGCTCTGCGATGCTACCTATGCGCTGCCGGAACAGGCCGCACAGGCAAAGCAGTACGGCCACAGCACCTTCGGGCAGAGCGCGGCCCTTGCAGCCCGTGCCGGGGCAAAGCGGCTCTGGCTGGTGCATTATTCGCCCATGATCATCGACCCGGAAGAGGAACTGGAACAGGCCCGGAGCATCTTTCCGGCGGCAGAGTGCGGCTATGACGGCAGGAGTATCACCCTGCAGTACGAGGAGGAGTAAGGATGGAGATAAAGGTGGAAACAGGCGCGTCTGTCCTGCTGGAGGCCCTGCACAAAGCAGGCTTTGCAGCCTATGCCGTGGGCGGCTGCGTCCGGGACAGCCTTCTGGGGCTTTCTCCCCATGACTGGGACCTCTGTACTGCCGCCCGTCCCGAGCAAGTGATAGAGTTGTTTGGAAAAGAGCAGTGCATCCCCACCGGCCTGCAGCACGGCACCGTGACCGTGAAGCAGGGCGGAAAGCTCTATGAGGTCACGACATTCCGCACCGAGGGCAGCTACTCCGACGGACGCCACCCCGACAGCGTGGCCTTTGTGCCCGATGTCCGGGAAGATCTGGCCCGGCGGGATTTTACCATCAACGCCATGGCCTACAGCCCGGAAGAAGGGCTCATCGACCCCTTTGGAGGACAGGAAGATCTGGAACGCGGTCTGGTGCGGGCCGTGGGGGAGCCGCTGCGCCGGTTTGAGGAAGACGCCCTCCGCATCCTGCGGCTCTACCGGTTCGCGGCCCGGTTCGGCTTTGCCATCGACCCGGCCACCGAGAAGGCCGCAAAGCAGCTGGCACCGCATCTGGACTGCGTGTCGGCAGAGCGCATCGAAGAAGAACTGAACAAGCTTCTGGCTGCACCTCAGCCGGGAGTGTATCTGGAACCGGAGGTGCTGACATTCGTCCTGCCGGAGCTGCCGGACGAGAGCCTGCCTAAGGCCCGGCGGGTGCTGGATGTCCTCCCCATGGGGGCAGAGCAGGTGACGGCCCGCTGGGCGGCGCTGCTGCTGCCGCTGGGGGAAGCCGGGGCGAAGAAAGCTTTGAAAAAACTGCGCTGCTCCAATGCGTTCATCGAGGAGACGACAACGCTGGTGAGGGAGTGCGAAAAAATAGTCAGCAGCAAAGTCGGGCGGGGAGCTTTCTCCTCGGACACGAAACGGGGCATTCTATCCCCCGCCCTATCGCCTGCGGCGACAGGGTCCCACCCTCCGGACGGTCCTCGGAGAAACTCCCCGCCCGACCGGGAACCGTTGGATTTGCAGGCAAAGCGCCTGCTGGGCCGGATGGAGCTGCCCACAGTGCAGCGGCTGACCTGGCTCTGCGCGGCCTTCTGTCCGGAAGAGCGGGACCATTTCCTGAGTTTGCAGGCAGAAGCCGATGCCCTGACGGCAGAGCACGCCTGCTGCCGGGTCTCTCAGCTGGCAGTGAATGGCCGCGACCTGATGGCAGCGGGCACTGCCCCTGGGCCGGGCCTGCGCAAAGCGCTGGAAGCTCTGCTGGAAGAGGTCATCACCGGCCGTCTGCCCAATGAAAAAGAGGCGCTGCTGGCCTTTGCGGCCGGATTTTCTGCGCCTTGACAAGAGAAAGAAGCTGCGGTAGTATATATCTACTGTTTTAGTGTGTTATAACAGAAGAGGAACAGAATGACAGAAACTCAGAATACTTCCCATCGCCCCGGGGCTCTCATCGCCATGAGCGGCGGTGTGGACAGCTCCGTGGCCGCATGGCTCATGCAGCGGGATGGCTACGACTGCACCGGCATCACCATGCGGCTCACCCGCAACGAAGCCGTGAACACCGAAGGCCTGCACACCTGCTGCTCCGAGCGGGACATCGAGGATGCCGCCGAAGTGGCCTATGCGCTGGATATCCCCTATGAGGTACTGGACTTCACGGCGGATTTTCAGGAGAAGATCATCGACAAATTCATCCGGGTCTATGAGGCAGGCGGAACCCCGAACCCCTGCATCGACTGCAACAAATATATGAAGTTTGACCACCTGCTCCGCTGGGCAGAGGCTCACGGGTTGGATTATGTGGTCACGGGCCATTACGCCCGGGTGGAACAGGACGAGGCCACAGGCCGCTGGCTGCTGAAAAAGGGGCTGGACGAGGGCAAGGACCAGAGCTATGTGCTGTATAACCTTACGCAGGAGCAGCTGGCCCATGTCCGGCTGCCGCTGGGCGGGCTCCATAAGAGCGAGGTGCGGGCCATTGCAGAGCAGCAGCATTTCGTCAACGCCCGGAAGCATGACAGTCAGGACATCTGCTTCGTGCCCGACGGCGATTATGCCCGTTTCATGGAGGATTTTACCGGCAAGCACTATCCGGCCGGTGATTTTCTGGATGTGAACGGGAAGAAGGTGGGCACCCACAGCGGCGCGGTGCGGTATACCATCGGCCAGAGGAAGGGTCTGGGCCTTGCCATGGGGGCTCCGGTTTATGTCTGTGCCAAGGATATGCAGGCCAACACGGTGACGGTGGGCCCGGAAGAGACTCTGTTCGACCGCATCGTTTACGCCGATGAGGTGAACTGGATCGCCATCCCGGAGCTGAAAGAGCCCCTGAAGGTGACGGCCCGCACCCGCTACCACCAGACCGAGCAGCCCGCCACCGTCTACCCGGCGGGAGAGGGCCGGTTCCGTCTGGAGTTTGATGACCCGCAACGGGCCCCTACCCCGGGGCAGGCTGTGGTGCTGTATCAGGGCGATGTGGTCCTGGGCGGCGGCACCATCACAAGGGTGAAATAAACGAACGTACAAAGAATAAAACCAACTGCGCTGCGCGGGAACGCTGTGGCTGCGGTATGATAAAAGGAGCAAATAAGTTATGCAGGATCAGTATTCCCGCACGCAGCTGCTGCTGGGCGCGGACGCAATGACGAAACTTCACAATTCCCGGGTGGCCGTGTTCGGCATCGGCGGCGTGGGCGGCTATACCGTGGAGGCGCTGGCCCGCAGCGGCGTGGGCGCCCTTGACCTCATCGACGACGATAAGATCTGCCTCACCAACCTGAACCGTCAGATCATCGCCACCCGCAAGACGGTGGGCAAATACAAAGTGGATGTGGCCGAAGAGCGCGTTCATGACATTGACCCTAACATCAAGGTCACGACCTATAAGTGCTTTTTCACCCCGGAAACTCAGGATCAGTTCGATTTCACTCAGTTCGACTATGTGGTGGACGCTATCGATACGGTCACCGGCAAACTGGCTCTGGTCATGAAGTGCAAAGAGGCCGGTGTGCCCATCATCTGCTCCATGGGTGCAGGCAACAAGATGGACCCCACCCGCTTTGAGGTGACGGATATCTACAAGACCTCCGTCTGCCCCCTGGCCAAGGTCATGCGCACTGAGTGCCGGAAGCGGAAGATCAAGCACCTGAAGGTCGTCTACTCCAAGGAGCCTGCCATGACCCCCATCGAGGACGATTCCATCAGCTGCAAGTATCACTGCATCTGCCCCCCGGGCACCCAGCGCAAGTGCACCATCCGCCGCTCCGTCCCCGGCTCCAACGCCTTTGTGCCCTCTGTGGCAGGCCTCATCATCGGCGGTGAGGTCATCAAGGACCTTGTGGGCTTCGTTCCCATGAAGGGCTGAGAGCAGTCTCCTGAAAAAACATAAAATCCCCGGAACCTTTCCGCCAGATGGCTGGAAAAGTTCCGGGGATTTTTTATCTGACGGTTGAGAAAGGATTACTTCTCAGGAGCAGCGAATGCGATGGGGGTAGCGCCTGCAGCAGCGTCCACGCTCTTCAGAGAGATGGGAGTGGTCTCATAGTGCAGGGTGTCAAAGCTCTGGGTGGTGCCGTCCTCGGTGGTGAACTCCAGAACGTAGTTCACATCGCCCTGCTTGTCAGCCTCGACATCGCGGGTGATGACGACGTTCTCGCCGTCGGCCAGGCCGGACTCACCAGCCAGGTTCTCGCCCTTGTCTTCGGAGCCTGCATCGTACAGATACAGCTCGGTGACGGTGGAACCGGTGGTGTTGTAGACGGTGTACTCAGCGCTTTGAGCAGCCTCAGAGGAAGCAGCTTCGGAAGAGGCTGCCTCAGAGGATGCAGCCACAGAAGAAGCGGCCTCGGAAGAGGCGGCAGTGGAAGAAGCAGCGGTAGAAGAGGAACCACCGCAGGCAGTCAGACCGACGACCAGAGCCAGAGCAGCAGAGGCGACACAGATCTTGTTCAGTTTCATGAAAAATGTACTCCTTGTTTTTTTGTTTGTTGACCATTCCAGTGGGTTGGACAACAGGAGTCTATTATATCTGTCTTGAGTCAAAAAATCAATCTTTTGGGTAAAAAATTCACAATGCGGCAAAAATTGCCAGCTTTATCGGGCCGAGAGCCGCCGCTGTGCCACGGCAAAGCCCACTGCGCTTGCAGCGAATACGGCATAGTAGCTGGCCAGCCGGTAGAACATCAGCAGGCTCATGGAGCTGCTCTCCGGGAGGAAGCTGCTGTATACCAGCAGAAACGCGGTCTCCACCGAACCCATGCCGGCCACATTGGGCAAGGCGTTGGAGACGAAGAAAGTCAGTGCAGCCAGCAGCTGCACCTGCCAGAAGCTCAGCCCTGCATCCAGCCCCATGAACTGCAGACCCATCCAGGGCAGGCAGAAGAGAAGGAACAGTTTGAACAGCTGAAGGGCGAGGAGCGCGGCACAGCGCCGCCCGTCGGCCAGAAGGTTGCGGCTCTCGGTGCTCAGGGCGTCCAGCTGCTCGAGCCATCTGTCCCGGCGCTCAGCCCACTTGCCGGTGTCGGGCAGAAAGTGCAGCATCCACCGGGCCAGACGCTGCACCACTGGCAGCGCACAGAGGGCAATGAGCCCGACAATGACGCCTGCCACCACAGCATAGGCCCCGGGCAGATACCGCAGCACCCCGCCGGAGTGCTGCGCCAGCCAGGGCCGGCCTGCCAGAAGCAGGACCGTAGCATAGATCAGAACAGCCGTCTTGTGGAAAACATACTGCAGGGTCATCAGGCCCACGCCGGGGCCGATGTCCAGCCCCCAGCGGTGGAGATACCAGGTCTGCATGGGCACAGCGCCAGCGCCGAGGCCCACCACATTGCCGAAGGTGCCGATCCAGGCGTTGTCAAAGCCATGGCACAGGGCGAAGCTAGGCAGACGGCTGCGGACGATGAGCCAGCTCACCACACCCTCGATAAGAGGATAGCTCAGGCCCACGGCCAGCGCCAGCAGGCTCTGCCAGAAGGTGAGCTTCCCCAGCGCGGCGGCAATGTCGTCCCAGTGCTCCCGGAAGATGAGAACGACAACAACGGTCAGCACCACGAGGATGACGAGGGAGAGCAGCGTCTTTTTTCGGGATGGGGTGGGGGAGGCGGACGGATTCATGCGGGGACTCCTTTCAACAAAAACAGGCTGTGATCACTCTGGATAGAGTATATCACAGCCCGGGGCGTTGTTTGTGAACATCTGCCAAAAAATTTCCTCAATTTTGGCAGGGTGATAATTTTCGTCGGTGCAATAGGAAAACGGTTCATCTGCCGGTCATCTCTGCAACGGCCTGCGCAAGGGCATCGGCAAAGGCCTGCTTGGAGTAATGGGTCTCGTAGAGCCTGCGGCAGGCGGGATGCATGGCGTTCAGCTCTTCCGGATGCTCGATGGCCCAGGCCAGCCGGTCGGCCAGCTGCTGCGGGTCATCGTCCCGGTAGACAAAGCCGTCCACCCCTTCTGTGATGAGCCCGGCGGTGCCGGTATGCTCCGACACGATGGCTGGCTTGCCGAAGATAAGGCCCTCGGTGACGAAGGTGGGCATGGGGTCATCGCGGGAAGCGCAGACAAGGCAGGTACACTGCTCCATCAGGCTCTTGATCTCGTCCCGGCTCAGCCGCTTGACGTAGAACACATTCTCGGGGCAGTCATCGGTCAGGCTCCGCACGGCGTCCATCATGTCGGCGTCAGCTGCCTTGCCCACAAAGAGGAAGGAGGCCTTTTTCATGGTCTCCGGAGGCAGCAGCCGGATGGCCTTGCAGAAAATATCCTGACCTTTCCGGTTCTCAAAAGAGCCTACCGTAGCGAACAGAGGCCGCCCGCCGGCATAGCTCAGGTCATAGTGGGAGAAGGTCTCGGCGGCATAGTCCGGCAGGCCGTAGATGAGGGGCCGTATCTCGAACTCAGGCCGCACCGAGTGCATGGCATTGGCGGCATGGCTGCCCACGGAATAGAGCCGCACATTGTTATCCAGCTCCTTGGGGATCTGATGCGCGATGTGGGGATAGCCCGCAAAGGCATCGTGAAGCCACCAGAGCACTGGCACCCGCGCTCCGCTCAGGGCACGGACGGCCCGGGCTTCCACCACCGTGTTGGCGATGACAAGGTCAGAGCAGAGGGCCAGGCCCCACAGCAGAGGGCTCTGCACACACCCGCGCCGGGTGATGACGACAGCACCCGCGTCGAGGAAAAGCTGCATGGAACCGCCGTCTTCCGGGCCGAGGACCACGACCTCATAGCCCAGACTGCGGAGCACCGGCACTGCACTCACCAGAACGATAGGAGCGCCGGTCATGTCCAGCAGGTGGCTCATGATGAAGACCCGCTTCCCGCCCTCGGACCAGACGTCTTCCGCGCAGATGTCTCGCTCGTAGTGGGCCAGAGCCTCTGGCAGAGAGACGTGATGCTGGCTGAACGCTGCGGCCAGAGTCAGCAGTTCGGTGGGATTTTCCGGGTCCCGGGCCTCAGCCCGACAGCGGCGCAGCA
Source organism: Faecalibacterium prausnitzii (assembly GCA_002313795.1). GTDB lineage: Bacteria > Bacillota > Clostridia > Oscillospirales > Ruminococcaceae > Faecalibacterium > Faecalibacterium prausnitzii_L. Next base: position 10,045 of record DCCL01000231.1, on the reverse strand, counting down.
GCTCCATAGAGACCAGCGCACAGCCCGGGCAGGCCCGGAAACCGGCGCTCTGGTAGAGCACTGTGGCCCCGGCATAGCCGAAGACGGCGTCGCTGGTCACATAGTCCGCACCCTTCCGCAGGGCATCGGCAAAGAAGGAGAGGGCTGTACACATCAGCTCGGTATCCTCTTTCACCAGCAGCACACCGGCAGCGCCGGAGAGCGCGTCGGTGTTCAGGGTGTCGGTGAGCAGAAACTTGCGGTGGAGCTGGTCGCGGAGAGAGGCTTCCAGCGCTTTTCTGCGGCCGGGGGCAAAGACGCCCAGAAAGACCTCCTGGGTGTCGATATATTCTTGTCGGGCCAGCTGTGCCCGCTGCAGGGTGGTGTAACTGCTGTACATCGTATGCTCCTCTCTGCCGAAGCGGGCTCAATGGCCGCGATGGAACAGCCCCAGCAGACGGCGCAGGGGCAGGGTGAGTTTCCAGCTGCTGGAAGAAAGAATGTTTTCCAGCGAGTTCTCGTAGGCTTTGCTCCGGGCCGTCAGCTCGGCATTGGTCTGATGCAGCTCCGAGATATTCTTCTGCAGGGCCGCGATAGCCTGCTGCTGCTCGGCGTTGGCCTTTTCCAGCTGGTCGAGATGCTTCTGCTCACAGAGCCGGGTCTTCTGGAAATACTGTACGCCCTCCAGCACCGCCGCAAAGAGCGGGTCGCCACTCAGGGGTTCCAGCGGGAAGTAGCAGTAGTTCACGCCCAGCTTCGTTCCGGCAGGGAAGCGGTTCACGCCGTCCAGCATGAGCTGGGGGTCATCCTCCAGAAACAGGATGCCGCCGCCGTGAAGGGTCAGGCCGTTGGCAGGCGTGCCAACGACACGGTCGTCGGAAAAAACGAATTTGGTCAGGCAGCAGGGCAGTTCACCGGGGTCGAGACGGAGATGGACAGCGGATTCCGGAAGCTCGAAGGTGGCCGTCACCATGCCGTTCATCTCGTCGTATTCGTAGTCCGGGGCCCGGACGGAGTTTTTCTGGGAGAAGCCGAAACCGGAATCATAATAGAGCAGCGGCTGCACCAGAGCGGGGGAGTCGGTTTGCATCTCCTTCTGGGGATGGGTGGCGTAGTAGGTCTGGAGCTGCTTTTCCAGCTCAAGGCAGCGCTGGGCCAGCCGCGAGGTCCCCTCGTCCGAGAGTCTGAGCTGCTGCTCAAGTTCCGCAATGCGGCTGCGCAGGGCGGTTTCGGGAGTTTCGTTGGTCATGACTGGAGCCTCCTCATAATTATCGCAAGGCGTACAACCCGCGCTGCAAGCCCATGCATCAAAAATGAAACAGATTAGTTTTCCCCACGGGGGACCTGCAATATGTCAGTGCTTTGCCGCATAGTGGCGGGTCTTGCTCCGCCGCCGGGGCTTGTCCGCAGACTGGCCTGCCCGCAGCCGCCATTTCAGTTCGCGCCGCCGCATCAGCAGCTCTGTGACCACAAGGATGGACACCAGCGAGAAGACGTACTGCAGCAGCATCCCCTGCACCGGGTGATCAGCATACTGAGCGGCCATCAGATACCAGGGGATGGCGGTCAGCTCTACGGTGTGGATGCAGAAGATGAAGAGCGAGCGTCGGCCCACCCACTCGAAAGCGTGGCTGATGGGGCCGTCCACCTGACGCTGCCATTTCAGGAAGAGCCGGATGATGCCGTAGCCCACGACGCCGTTCAGCAGGATGCTGAGCGGGCCCATGGTCCACTCGCCCAGAGAAACACAATCGGTGCTCTGCGTCAGCAGGACGCCGATAAGGACGCCCAGCATGGCAGCTGCAAAGCCGAGTTTTGCCCGGCCGGAAAAGGGCTTCTCGAACAGACGGCGCTTTTTGGCCAGATAACCGATGTAGAGATAGGGCACAGAGACCATGCCCTGCGCGATGCAGAAGGGAGCCTCCCAGACCAGCGTGATGCCCCAGCCCAGCAGGGTGATGCCTGCCACGGCCCAGTTTATGTACTGTTCCGGGAAGACGTCCAGCAGGACGTCCAGAAAAATCCAGGCCAGCATCAGGGCCACCAGATACCACATGGGGCCGCAGGAGAAAAACTCTACCCCGAAGTAGGTGGCCGTATGGGGCAGGCCCAGCAGGAACCCGCCCAGCACCTTGCCGGACTGGGTGATGGCCGCAGTCCAGTCCCCGAAGGCAGCATGATGGATGATGCCGTGGAGGATGGTGGTGGCCGCTGCCGTATATAAGTAAGGTTTGAGCAGGGTCTTGACCTGCTGCTCGATGCACTTGTGGATGGAGCGCTTGCGGAATCCGTAGCCGCTGGCAATGAAGAATGCCGCCATCAGGGATTCACGGTAAGCAAAAAGTGCGAATGCGAAAGGGGTGACGTCATCTGCACCCAGAGGGTAGAGCTCAGCGGTATGAGCGAATACGATGGCAAGCATGCCGATGCCTTTCAGCAGGTCGAACATGCCAAGGCTGCTTGCCGTGCGGGGCTTGGTGCCTTCCATGAAAAGGGTCCTCCTTGTGCGCCGCTGTGTTCCCGGAGGCCCCGGAAGGCCGTGTTTTGGGCGCGATAGATAAAAATATGCAGCTCGGCGCGGAGCTTTTTATAAAATGATATCAACAGTATAATGCTTTTTGAGCCTGCTGTCAATTTGAGAAGGGGCAGCAGACACCGGTCAGGGAGGGCAAAAACTCCGGGCGGGCCCTATCCGGACGATAAAAGTGTATCACAGCTGCAGCCCGGCTGCAACAAAAGGAAGGAATTACATCCGCCTGCACAAATTGAGAGCAAGTTTAAATTGCATATTTGTGCAATTAAATCTTGCCTTTTACGCTCTTCTTGCGGTATACTGATGCCGTGAGAAAGATGTCCGGAGCCTTTTATGCCCTGCCGGGAACAGGCAGAGAAGCCGTCAGAGGCTCCGGAGAGAGATCATTTCAGACGAAAAGGAGACAGGACGATGGCAGAAGAGATCAAAGTGCCCGCAGGTGTGTATGACATGGTGACCCGATGCATGGAACGAGAGTTCCCGGATAATGTGGCCATCCGCTATGTGGCAGAGGACGGAGCCACCGTTGTGGAAAAGAGATACCGCGAGTATGCGCAGGACATCCGCCGGATGACGGCTTACCTGAGAGCGGAGGTGCCCGACATCAGGGGGCAGCGCATCGTTCTGCTGAGCCGGAACAGCTATGAGTTCTGCGTGGCGTCCTACGGCATCATTCTGGCCGGTGCCGTCCTTGTGACCCTGAACCAGAAAAAGACCTGGGACGAACTGGAATATGAGCTGGGCCTCGTGGAGCCGGCCCTCATCCTCAACGATGGCATCGATTACGGCTACCGCGACAAGCTGGAAGCCGTCTATGGTGAGAAACTCCGCCCCATGGAGGTCTATCAGGATACTGCCCCCGGCGAGCTGACCAACTGCATCGGCCACGATGACCTGATGATGCTGATGTTCACCTCCGGCACCACGGGCCGCAGCAAGGGCGTCATGCTCTCGGAGCGGAATATGTGCAGCAGCCTAAAGACCTATGGCGCACGGGCCGAGAACTGGATCCTCGACCGCCTGCCGGAGGGCCAGAAGCCGCCCCTCAGCCACATGACCCTGCTGCCCCTCTTCCATATGGCCTGCTTCGTCTGTGTTATGTCCTACCCGACCGCAGGCTGGGCGCTGAACCTCTGCAGCGATATCCGCAACTTCTACCGTGACCTGGGGCTGATGCACAGCGACGTCATGGCTTCGGCTCCCATGCTGGTGGAGACTATTTACAATGACTTCAAGCGGGGCCGCGTCAGCCGCCTGAACGGCCTGTGGGATCTGTGCTGCTCTTCGGCTGCCCTCGACCCCAAGATGCTGCTGGAACTGGCCCAGAACGGCTTCGTCATCAATCAGTGCTACGGCATGACCGAGACCTTTGGCGACGGCATCCTGAACTTTACCCAGGTGGAAGACCACATGAGTGCTGTGGGCAAACCGGACGACCACTGCGAATATAAGCTGGATGAGACCGGCGAGATCTGCATCCGGGGAGATTCGGTCATGCTGGGTTACTACAAAGACCCCGAGGCCACCGCAGAAGTCATCGATGAGGACGGCTGGTTCCACACCGGGGACCTGGCCCGGATGGACGAGGACGGATACTACTACATCACCGGCCGGAAGAAGAACCTTATCATTCTGGCCAGCGGCGAGAACATCAGCCCCGAAGAGCTGGAAAAGAAACTGGCCCTCTGCCCGGCCGTGACGGAATGCATCGTCAGGGAAAAGGAGAAAAAGATCTGTGCTGTCCTCTGCTGCCCGGAAGAGAAGCAGGAAGAGGCCCGGAACTTCGTCACCGAGATGAACCGCGGCCTTCCGCTCTATAAGCGGGTCAGCGCAGTGGAGTTCACCACAGAACCTCTGCCCCGCAATGTACTGGGCAAACTGCTGCGGCAGTGAAGGTGAGAAAAAGGAGAAAGAGCACGCGGCGCAGTTGCAATTCTCCGCTGAAACAGGTATTATAGAAACAATGGCAGAAATTGTATCACTGCCCGCGTTTCGCTGCGATTTCATGAGAGCAGTTTGCGTTTTTAACGCACCGGCAACATCCGCAAACAGCATAGCGCAAATATGCCGTTTGGTGAGGCGTTATTTGTGAAAATTGCGATAAAACAGCAAGGAGCGACAAAAATGATAGACAACGTATATGAACTCATCACGGAAGTCATGGCAAAGCAGTACCCGGACCGGGTGGCCTTCCGCTATGTGGCACCGGACGGCAAGACCGTGGTAGAGAAGACCTATGCCCAGTATGTGCAGGATATCTGCCGGGCTGTTACTTATTTTAAAGAGAATATCCTTGACATCAAGGGCAAGCGCATCGGCATCATGAGCCGGAACTGCTATGAGTACGGCGTCAATGCCTTTGGTGCCATCATGGCCGGTGCGGTGCTCGTCACCATCAACCAGAAAAAGACCTGGCCCGAGCTGGAATATGAGCTGGGCCTTGTGGAACCCTCTCTCATCGTCAATGACGGCATCGACTACGGCTGTCGCCCCGATATCGAAGCAGCCTACGGCGACAAGCTCCGCCCCATGGATGCCTTCAAGGACAGCGAGCCTGCGCAGCTGACCGACTGTGTGGGCCACGACGACCTGATGGTGCTGATGTTCACTTCCGGCACCACCGGTCGCAGCAAGGCTGTCATGCTCTCGGAACGCAATTTCTTCACTGCCACCGGGCGGCAGGTGGTTTTCGGAGATGAGATGCTGAAATACAAGCACAAGCATTTCCCTGAGAACAAGAACGATGTCCTGAGTAATTTCGCCATCCTGCCCCTGTTCCATCTGGGCACCTTCATCTGCCTGTTCACCTGGGCCTGCAAGGGCTGGGCACTGAACCTCAGTTCCGATATCCGCGACTTCTACCGCGATCTGGGCCTGATGCACAGCGATGCCATCGCGGTGGCCCCCATGCTGATGGAAGCCATCTATAAGGATGTCAAGCGGGGCCGCCGGGAGCGGCTGAACGGCATCTGGAACCCCTGCGGCTCCTCCGCCATGTTCGATGGTGCCATGCTGGCAGAGCTGGCAAAACAGAATATGATGATCACGCAGGTGTACGGCATGACCGAGACCTGCGGCGACGGCATCATCAACTACGAGCAGGATGAAAAGCACATCCGCGCCGTGGGCAAGCCGGATGACCATGTGGAATACAAACTGGATGAGACCGGCGAGATCTGCATCCGGGGCGGCTGCGTCATGCTGGGCTACTACAAAGACCCGGAAGCGACCGCAGAAGTTCTGGACGCCGACGGCTGGTTCCACACCGGCGACCTGGCCCGGATGGATGAGGACGGCTTCTACTATATCATCGGCCGCAAGAAAAATATCATCATTCTGGACAACGGCGAGAACGTCAGCCCCGAAGAGCTGGAGAACCTGCTGTCCAAGTGCGAAGCCATCAAAGAGTGCGTCGTCAAGGAAAAGGGCAAGAAGATCTGCGCCGTCATCTACTGCGATGAGACAGAGCAGCAGTCCATCCGCGATTTCATCACCGAGACCAACCGCACCCTGCCCCTCTACAAGCGCATCAGCGCCGTGGAGTTCAGCGCTGAGCCCCTGCCCCGCACCGGCACCGGCAAGCTGCTGCGTAAATAAATCGGCATAAAACAGGCCCGGCGTGGCATACTGGCAGAAAGCAGAGCCTGCCGGAAAACTGAAATACGAAAGGAAGAAAACTTCTATGGCTATGGAAAGAACGGAGATTTTGTCCCAGATCCTTGGGATCCTGGAGGACGTGGCAGAGATCTCTCCCGATGATGTGAACGAGAACAGCGTCATGATGGATGACCTCGACCTGTCCTCCATGGAGATCCTCACTGTGGTGGCCGACCTCGAAGAGACCTTCGGTCTGCGCATCCCCGAGAAGGAACTGCGCAACTTCGTCACCATCGGCGATCTGGTGGATTATCTGGCGGCACACACGGGGGAATAAGGGATGGATGCGGAACAGCGCTCTGTTTTTCCGGGCATCGTCTATTACTACCGTGAGAATACCATCATCTGCCGCTATCAGGCCACTCTGAAAGATGAGGCAGAGCCGGAACTGCTCCAGCAGGCGCTGGATGCAGCCCGGGCAAAAGCACCCTATTATTTCCAGAGACCGGTGTGGGAGAAGCGCACCCTCCGTCTGGAACCATGCGATGCACCCTGTCTGGTGCGAAAGAGCAGCGCACTGCCCCGGCTCCCGGATGAGAACGGGCTCTGCATTGCTGTGAGCTGCGAGGGAAAGAATGTTGCCTTCGACTGGTTCCACTTCATCGCCGATGGACGGGGCATCGCTCCCTTTATGACCATGGTGCTCATGTTCTACTGCAACCTGCGGTATGGCACGGCCTTTGAGGGCCGGGAACTGCACACTGACCCGGGCTATGACATCGAGGAGATCCTTGCAAAGTACCCCGAGAGTCAGGTGGAAAATGACATGAAGCGGGACGTGGTGCAGACCTTTGAGGAAGCGCCTACCTGCTGCCGCGTCCGTCTGGATAAGGCGGGGATGGTGGATACGGCTCTGGGCTGGGGGGTAAAACCTTTTAGCCTCCTGATGGCGCTGCTCTGCAAGGCGGTGCGGAGCTACCTGAACAAGGATGGGGTGCTCTACAGTTACTCGGTGGATTCCCGCGATGCGCTGGGTGTGCCCAATGCCCTCTATAACTGCGTGGCATCCTTTCAGCGGAACCTTCCTCTGACGGCAGATACCCCGCTGAAAGAAGCAGCCCTCAGCGTGGATGCCGAGGTCAGGGCCAATATGGCCCCGGAACGGAAAGTTTACCGTCTGGCAGAGCAGATGGGCTGGGTCTACCGGGTCTACCAGCAGAAAGCCAGCCTGAATATCAAGAAGCGCATCTTCCAGATGGGCGAGTATATCAGCGGCTTCCCGGCGGATTTCTGGGTGAGCTATCTGGGCGACCCGTTTATCCCGGCTGACCCGGAGCTGGAACGGTACATCGAGGATTTCCAGATCTGGGTGCCCGCCGATGGTGCATCCATCGGGCTGGAAGTCACCAGCCTCCATGGGGTCATTACCCTCTGCATCAAGAATAAGGTGCCGAAGTCCGGTCTGGCGGATGCTCTGAAAGCGGAGCTGGAAGCGGCAGGCATCCGGGTGCTGGAAGCAGTTGAGCTTGGCCCGGACGATACATACCAGACGATACATCAATAAAAATGCGATATCCGCAGCCCCTGCCGGTTCTGCCGAAGACCGGAACAGAGGCTGCGGATATTTTTGTGCCTGTTGTTCTATATGTAATTTTTCGACGATATTTTCTAACATCATACTTTTGCGGAAAAATCACAACAAAAGCTGATTTTTCTCTTGCATCCAACAGACCGGAGTGATAAGATAAATCGAATGCGTACGAAACACAACGGGAATTGTAGAAAAGTGAGGAAAATCGTATGGAAAAAAATAAGAACAGCGGCTCGGCACTGGCCAAGAAGATGGCAGTGTCGCTGGTCTGCGGTCTGGTGGCAGGCTTTGCCTTTATGATGCTGCGGGAGCATCTCATTGCCTCCGGAAACAGCGGCGTCTGGCAGACCATCAATGACCTGCTCTTCCAGGACATCACCGCAGAGGGTGCAGAGCGGGCCTTTGGCATCTTCTACATCATCGGTCAGCTCTTCATCAAGGCACTGCAGCTGGTCATCATCCCCATGGTGTTCACCTCCATTGCCCTTGCCATCGGCAGCATTGCCGACACCCGCACCATGGGCCGCATCTCGGCCAAGACCCTGTTCTGGTTCCTGCTCTGCTCCTTCCTGGCACTGGCGCTGGCGGGCTGCGTGGGCTACGCCACCTATTCCATGGGCCTCTTCAATGCCCACATCGAGGGCCTGACCGAGGCAACTGGTTCCACCGGCTCCAACCCCCTGAACGTGGTGCTGAACGTCATCCCCTCCAACATCATCACGGCCTTCGGCAGCAACAATGCGGTGCTGTCTTCCGTGTTCCTGGCGGTGGCTGTGGGCCTGAGCATGAATGTGCTGGGTGAGAGCCGCACCGCCACCATCCGCCGCCTGCTGGGCGAGGTGAACGATGTGGTGGTGGTCTTTTTGAACTTTGTCGTCACCAACTTTGCACCTTTTGCAGTCTTTGTGCTGCTGACCCGCACCTTTGCCATCTACGGCATCGATTACCTCAAGCCGGCTCTGGTGTATGTGGTGGTCACGGTCATCCTGCTCTTCGTCTTTCTGCTGGTGGGCTATCCGCTGGTGGTGGCGCTGGGCGCAAAGCTGAACCCCATCACCTTCATCAAAAAGATCTCCAATGTGGCCGTCTTCGGCTTCTCCACCTCTTCCAGTGCAGCCACCCTGCCCCTGAACATCAAGGTCTGCACCGAGGAGTTCGGCGTGGATGAGTCCATCGCTTCCTTCGTGCTGCCTCTGGGTATGACCATCAACATGGACGGCACCGCCATCATGCAGGTCATTGCCACCGTCTTCATCGCGGGCTGCGCCGGTTATACCGTCACTCCCATGCAGCTGGTGGTGGTGGCTCTGCTGGCCCTGCTGGCCTCCGTGGGCACCCCTGCTGCCCCCGGTGCAGGGGCCGTCATCCTCTTCACCATCCTGTCCGGTGTGGGCTTTGTCAATGACAGTGCCCTGCTGGCCTACTCCCTCATCCTTGCCATCAACCGCCCCATTGAGATGCTGGTCACCTCCCTGAATGTGGTGGGCGACGCTGTGGCTAGCATCTGCGTAGCCAAGAGCGAAGGCCTGCTGGACGAAGAAAAGTTCAACGCATAAAATTTTCTCAGAGCTTACAAAAGCGCTTCTCTGTGCAGACAGAGGGGCGCTTTTTTCAGTTTTATCCTCTCTTTTTTACAGAAGGCGGCGTACAGCCGCCGGAGTTTTACCGGGATTTTGCCCCTGCATGGTTTCGGACAGGGTGTGAAATGCGATAAAATAGGGGCGTTCCCGGAAAAATGAAAAAAGAGAGTACGAGCCGGATGGCTCATGGAAAGAGAGGACTTCCACTATGAAAGAGAATAAGATGTCCCGCCGCAGCTTCCTGAAGGTCGGTGCGTTCGCATCTGCCGCCGGTGTGCTGGCCGCTGCCCCTGCTGCCGCCAATGCAGCCGCTCCCAGCACATCCGCAGCCGCCGAGGAGGAGAACGGCCTGAGCCTGTTTGGCAGCAAGCCCAAATATGTGTTCCTCTTCATCGGTGACGGCATGGGCACGGCCCAGATCCAGTCTGCCCGTTTCTACAAGGGCACCGTGGAAAATAACGGCGCCGTCACAGAGGGAGAACTGAGCTTCACCCAGTTCCCCGAGGTGGGCAGTGTGACCACCTACGACAGCACCTCTTTCTGCCCCGATTCCGCTTCCACTGCCACCTCCATTGCCACCGGCCATAAGACCGAGAGCGGCGTCATCAATATGTGTCCCTGGACCCGGGATGTCCCCTATGAGACCATCGCCGAGAAGCTCCACGCCCAGAAAAATTACAAGGTGGGCGTCGTGTCCTCCGTCAACATCGACCACGCCACCCCCGCAGCCTTCTACGCCCACCAGAACAGCCGCAAGAACTACTA
>DCCL01000204.1 GCA_002313795.1 Faecalibacterium prausnitzii | reverse complement strand
TGTGCGCCGTCAATGACCTTGCCGTTGACGATAACGCCGCCGCCCACGCCGGTGCCCAGCGTGACCATGACGGCACTGCGGCAGCCCTTGGCTGCGCCCATCCAGATCTCGCCCAGAGCGGCCACGTTGGCGTCATTGCCCACCAGCACCTGAATGCCGCCCAGCAGGGCACCCAGTTCCTCAGAGACATTCCGCTTGCCCCAGCCGCCCAGGTTGGCGCAGATGATGGGCACCACACGGGAGTCCAGCACAGGACCGGGGATGCCGATGCCCACGCCCTCCACCTGCTCAGCGGCCAGATGTTTCTCGCTCATCTTGCCGAGGATGGCCTTGGCAAGGTTCTCGAGGATGTGCTCACCGGCGTTGGAGGTGTCGGTGGGCACTTCCCATTTTTCCAGCAGTTCGCCGGAGGTGGTGAACAGGCCGACCTTGGCCGTGGTGCCGCCCAGGTCGATGCCGAATGCATATTCTTTCATGACTCATTTACCCCTTTTTCTGCGGCGGTCGTCCGCCGGTTCTCATGGATAACAGTATAACATACTCTGGGCCAAAAGAGCAGGGGCTGGGCCGGTTTTTATGCAATCGGACGGAAATAAAATTCGTTTTTTGTCAAAATGGTCAAAATAGAGTGAACCTGCTTTTTGATGCGACGGCAGCAGCGCTCTGTCACACAGCGCAAAGATGCTGCGTTGATTTTTCCTGACCGCAACAGAAAAAGCGCACCCTGCAAAAGCAGAGTGCGCTGCATGACGGAATGATGAGGGCTTATTCCTCGGTGTCGTCCTCTTCTTCTTCGTCCTCGTCTTCTTCAGAGCGGGGCTTGTAGAAAAGCTTGCTCAGGAAGATGCTGACAAAATAGAGCAGCACCATGGGGATGGCGACCATGCACTGGGACACGATGTCCGGCGGAGTGACCACAGCTGCGATGAAGAAGATGAGCACGATGGCGATGCCGCGGCCCTTCTTGAGCAGCTCGGGGTTTGCGATGCCCATCTTGGACAGGATGATGGTGACCAGAGGCATCTCGAACACACAGCCGAAGATGATGAACATGGTCAGGCAGAGGCTGACATAGCTCTCGATGCTGGTGGTGGTCTGGATGTAGTCCGCACCCTCGATGCCGGTGCTCAGGAAACGGAGCATGAAGGGCATCATGAGCTTATAGGCGAACAGCACGCCCACCACGAACAGGGCCAGGCCCAGCAGGATGACCAGCTTGAGGAAGAAGGTCTCACTCTTCTTCAGGCCGGGCTTTGCAAAGGCGTACACCTGATACAGCGCCACAGGCACCGTGACCACCACAGCAGCCAGCAGAGAGACGCGGAAATACTGCATCAGCTTCTCCTGCGGGGCGATGGACACGAAGGTATAATAACCCTGACCCATGGCAGTCAGCAGGTCGATGAGGCGGTCGGCATAAGCCAGCGTGACCACAACGGCGATCACGAACACCACTGCGCAGACGATAAGGCGGTTGCGCAGCTCCTTCAAATGGCCCGTCAGCGTCATGTTGCCGTCGTCAGGCACGACATCGGCTTTCTTTTTGCGCTTTACGTTCGTAGCCACAGATTACTCCTCGTCGTTCTTCTTCTCGGTCTTGGTCTCGGCCTTGGCGGTGGTGGTATCGTCCTCGTCGTCAGACTCCTCCATGCCCTTCTTGAAGTTGTTCATGGTCTTGCCGAACATCTTGCCCAGCTTCGGCAGGTTCTTAGGTCCAAAGATCAGCAGGACGACCACCAGGATGATAAGCAGCTCGTTAGTACCAATACGCATAATAAAAATCTCCTTTTTACTTTGCCGCGCCGCAGGGCGGGCTGATTACAATGTATTTGGCAACCGCGGGCGCGGGTGCATCAGTGTGGGGCAAAGGCGCAGGTCAGCCCTTTGCTTCTTCGGCCGGTGCGGCCTCGGCGGCAGGAGCGGCTTCCGCAGCGGGAGCTGCCTCTGCAGGGGCTGCGGCCTTTTCCTCAGCGGGGGCCTCAGCCTTCACCGGCTCAGCAGGCTTTTCCTCAGCCTTGGGGGCCTCGGCAGGCTTCTCTGCAGCAGGAGCTTCGGCCTTCGGTTCCTCAGGCAGCTCCTCCACATCATCCAGCTCGGCCACTTCCTCGGCCTTTTCGGCTTCCTTGGCAGCCTCTTCCTTGCTGGTCTTGCCAATGCCGGTAAAGCTCTTGGTGACGTCCTTCACGCTGTTATCGATGTCCTTCTTGATGTCGGTCAGGGGGGCGACAGCTTCCTTGAGGGGGGCTTGGATCTCATTCAGAGGCTCCACCACGTTCTTCTGCAGCTCCTCGGAAGCGGCACCGGTGTACTTCTTCAGCTCGCGGAGCAGCTTGCCCAGCTTTTTGGCGTAGACGGGCAGCTGGTCAGGGCCGATGAAGACGAACGCGATGACCACGATGACCACGAGTTCCCAAAAACCAATTTTCATAGCTTATGATTCCTTTCCTTTGCCGCCCGCCGGGCGGCTGACATGGAGTTTGCTCAGGTTTCGGCGCATCCTGCGCCCTGGATGCCATACATATACCGAAGATGCATGAATTAAAAATGAATTTATTATGAATTGTTTATGAACAAAAGCCTGATTCATGCAAAAATGATGCGGTATAGTATAAATGTGAGTAAATAATACGAAACGGACGATAAAGTCTCAGCGGACTTTGTTGGTCAGGGTGCCGATGCCCTCGATCTCGCAGCGCACTTCGTCGCCGGGAACGAGGAACCGGGGTGGCTCCATCCCCATGCCCACGCCTGCCGGGGTGCCGGTGGCAATGATGGTGCCGGCCCTGAGGGTCATGCCCTGGGAAAGCTCTGCGATCACATGGTCGATGTCGAAGATCTGTAGAGATGTGTTGGAATCCTGCCGCTTTTCGCCGTTGACATAGCAGCGGATGGGCAGCTTGGGCGGGTAGCTCTCAAATTCGTCGGACGTCACGATGCAGGGGCCGATGGGGGTGAAGCCGTCGAGGCTCTTCCCGAAATACCACTGCTTGTGGGCCGTCTGCACATCCCGGGCGGAGACGTCGTTGAGAATGGTGTAGCCGAACACATAGTCTTTCGTCTGTCCGGCGGGCACGTCTTTGGCGTCTTTGCCCAGCACTACGGCCAGCTCACATTCGTAGTCCAGCTTTTTCACAAGGTCGGTGTGGGCCTCGATGAAGCCGCCGTCGGCCACAGCCCGCGTCACCCGCTTGGAAAAGTAGATGGCGTCCTAGTGCTGGGTCGCAAAGGCGTCAGCAGAGTATTTCTCGGCCTCGTCCGAATGGGCCATGTAGTTGATGCCCAGACAGATGACATCCTGTGCCGGAGAGGGGATGGGGCTTTCCAGCGTGACCGCCTCGATGGGCAGAGCCGGGATGCCGACAATGGCCAGCGAAAGCCCGGCCCGCACCTGCGGGGTCAGAAAGGGGATGGCGTCGGATAAGGTCTCGTAGGACAGACCCAGCCAGCTCAGGGGCCAGACCTGACGGCCATCGGCCGAGAGGATGGCCGGGTCTTCCATGCCGTCGGGCAGACGGCAGGTGATGAAACGCATAAAAAGTTCCTCCTTTATTTTTGATAGGTACTGCGGCGATAGAGCAGGAGCTGCTCTCCTGTCCGTTGGTCGGTTCTTGTCTTTTCAAGCAGGGTGAATTTTGTCTGTCCTAGCGTGTAATCCCGGTCGTTGTTGACAAAAAGAGAACGCCCACAATAGAAATCCCGCTGCTTGACAGAAAAGAAAAAGGTGATTCCGGAAGGAAGCTGAAATTTGATGAGATAATCGGCGTCGATTTTTGTGTGCAGAGGGGGCGTTTGGGCGGCGAGCTTTTCACCCGAAAAGCCATAAAGCTGTAGAAACCCGTCCATGAGGATGTCGAGCTGGGAAAGTGCCTCCAGTCGGGAAAGGAATTTTTCGCTTTCAGCGTTCCAGTTATCGGCCTGACGAAGGTCAGCTAACGTAAGGCTGCCTGCAAGGATATCCTTGAACACGCGCTCAGAGTTGCTGCGGAGACGTGGGTGTTCCAGCCGGTGAAGACCGGCCAGGTGCCGGAACTCATAAGGGGAAAAGGTGAAATGGAGGTCAAAGGCTGTGTTCTTCCGGGCAACGGTGCAGTCGTATGTATGAAAGCAGAGTTCCGCGTATTTCCGGGCACACAGCATCAAAAGGTCCATTCATCCACATCCTTTGAAGCAATAGAATAAAAAATGCGGAAGTTCAGCAACGAACTCCCGCAGCACATTTTCTTTCAACAGCGGATGCTGCCTCAGTCAAGTTGTGGAATCTGTGCAACCCCCTGTAAGAAGCTCCATGCAGTCACCCCTTGACGGGCACGGCATTTCATCGCTTCGAACAAACACTCAAGTTGTTTGTTTTCAATTTCATTATATTCTGAGAAAGCGATTTTGTCAATAGCAGGTGATTTTTTAGTGCCGATAGGCGATAGCCTTCTGGATGCGGTCGGCCTCAGCAGGGCCTGCCAGCTGGCGTACCAGTTCCAGTGCAAAGGGGATGGCACCGCCCAGCCCGTAGCTGGTGGTGATGTTGCCGTCTACCACCACTTCCTCGTCGTGGACGATGGCACCGCCCAGCTTGTCCTGAAAACCGGCGTGAGCCGTGGCGTTTTTGCCTTCCAGCAGGCCCAGCCCGGCCAGGATGCTGGGGGCAGCGCAGATGGCAGCGACCTTCTTGCCGGCCTTGGCAAAGGCGGTGCAGGTGTCGGTGACGGTCTTGTTTGCGGCCAGATTGGGGGTGCCGGGGATGCCGCCGGGCAGGACCACCAGATCCACATCGCTGTAGTCGAGGTCCTCGGCCAGCGCATCGGCGTTCAGGTGGATGCCGTGGCTGCTCACCAGCGCTCTGCGGCCCATGGCAGAAGCGATGATGACCTCAACTTTGGCGCGGCGGAGCAGGTCGGCCACCAGCAGGGCCTCGCACTCCTCGGTACCATCGGCAAAAAACAGAACAGCTTTGCTCATAATAAATTCACTCCTTATTATAATGAAAAAACGCACCGCAGGCGGGGCAGTCCCGGCCCGCAGTGCGCGGCGGTCAATGAGACCTCATTCCTCAGCAGAGGTGCCGTTCTTTTCCAGAATGCGGCGCAGGACGCTGTCATCCCGGCTCAGCACCCGGCTCACCCGGCTGATGATGGCGCTGGATGCGCCGATGTTGCCCATGATGCTGGTGTAGCTCTGCTTGCGCATGAGCTTCTCCGCGATGTTGTAGCGCTGCTCCATGGCGCTCAGTTCTGCATAGCTGCATACGTCCTGCAGGAAGCGGTAGCACTCCTCCGGCGTCTCAAGCTCCAGAAAAGCGGCGTACAGACCGGATTTTCCGGTCGGATGGTCCTTAGCCATAAGCGGTTCCTCCCCGATCATTCAATGATGTCTGCCCGCCTCCGGGCACTTCAATACACTACTTTAGTGTAGTACAAATCCGGGAAAAAAGCAATGGTCAATTCCTGTCTTTTTACAGCATGTGCTCAAAGATCAGCTCGTTGCGGTCGATGCCGCCCTCACTCTCGGCAGGGCCGAGGGCACGATAGCCCTTTGCCTTGAAGAACTGCTGAACCGGCAGGATGCGGGCGTTCACACCGCACCACACCCGGCCACGGCCCTCGCCACGGGCCAGGCGCTCGCAGGATGCCACGATGTCCCGGCCGATGGCCTTGCCGCGGTATTCCGGCTTGAGGTAGAGATGGAGCAGGTGGAGCGAGGTGTTCTCCATCTTCCAGGCAAAGTAGCCGATGAGCTTATCGCCCAGGAACACGAGGAAGTAGTTCACATCGTTATCGATGTCCTCCTCGATGGCATCGGCACTCTGCAGGCTGTCCACCAGGGCGTCCAGCTGCTTTGCGGGGAAGTAGCGCTTGTAGACCTCGTGCCAGAGCTCACTGGCGAGGTCGGCGGTCATGTGAATGTATTTGGCCTTGGCGACCAGTTTGTAATCCGGTTTCATAATCCTCCTGAAAAATCGCGCTCAGACGCGCACAACATGATAGCGGCAGGCTGGGATGCCCCGCACTGCCTTTGAAGATAGTGTATCACATCCGGCCCCTGAGTGTAAAGCAAAAAGGCTGCCGTACCCGGAATGAGTACGGCAGCCTTGATGGCTTTTTATCGCAATTTTCACAAATAACGTCTCACAAAACGGCATATTTGCGATATGCAGTTTGCGGATGCTGCTTGTGCGTTAAAAGCGCAAACTGCTATGGACGTCCTGCGACGTGATGCGTGTTACAGCGCAGCCTTGAAGTTGTGATGAGTGGAGCTGTAACGGACAACTGCTTCCATCAGGGTGACAGGCCAAAGAAGAACTTTGCCAATCATCTCGGCCGGCTTGACGCATACCGTCTCCATGCTGTCGATGCCGAAGAGAACGACACAAGCGATACCGCAGCCCAGAATGTAGTAATACATAGTCAAACCTCCTATATTTTTCTCACAGGCCGAAGCCTGAAGTTCGTGGTTCCGGGGGCATTCCCTGCTCCCTGTGACTTTACTATACACCTGTTACGATATAAAGTCAATAGCGCAGAACGTGAAACAAATTAAAGCGCATTCTGAAATACAATATCTATCATTAAAGTAAAGCACAAGGATTTGCTTTACTTTACAAACATGAAGTCATTGCCCTGAATTGGCCTTGGGCGGAGAACGATTTGCCTCTTTTGGGGCGGAAAATGGGCCCAAAACAGGTGTGTTGTCCGTACTGTAAAAACAGTGGAAAACGGAAAGAAAACGATAGGGCTGTCAGACCGTGCGTCAGATGGATACAAGTGTTGCCGGAAAGTGGAACGCGAAGATTGACAGAAAGAGAAATAATTCAGCAGAACGGTCAAAATGTATAAAGAAATCAACAAAAATTATGAAAAACTATTCTTGCTGCCCAAACTGGAATGCGCTATAATAAGGGCAGTAAAAATCTTTGCTGAAAGGAGATCGCAGTTATGGCAAAGGCATCGCAGGTCGTATTATCGGAAAATGAGTTTTACCTCATCAAAGCCCCCAATGGAAAGGTGCTGGAAGTAAAGAATTTCAACACGGAGAACGGCGCTGCGATCCGTCTGTGGGATTACGCAGGCCATCCGTGGCAGCAGTGGAAGTTCGTGGACGCAGGCGAGGGCCGCTGGCGCATCCAGAACCGCTTTACCGGTAAGATGATCGACCTGGCACTGGGCGGCGTGGTGGAAGGCACCTGGCTGCATCAGTGGGGCCGTACCAGCGGGCTGAGCCAGTGCTGGGCGCTGGAGCCTACCCGCGGGGGCCGCACCCGCATCCGCAATGTGCTGGCGGACAAGTACATCGACCTCGTGGGCATGAACACCTCCAATGGTGCACAGGCTCAGATCTGGACTTACGTCTCGGGCGGCAATCAGGAGTGGGATCTGGAGCGTGTGGACTCCAATGCCCAGCAGACCCGGGCAAAGGTGGAAGAGGTGCACGACCCGGAGCCGACGCCCTCCCAGCGTAAGCACCAGAATGATCTGGTCCGCAAGCTGAACAACGCAGGCAAGGGCCGGGCGAGCCGGAAGGCATAAAGCCGGTTGCAGGAACCTAAAAATAACAGCGCCCCGCAGGGGTCATCTGCGGGGCGCTTTGCTGTTGAGAAAAGGAGAAGACCATGAATTTAGGCGCTTTTATGGACCCGGAATATCCTATCTTCAGCACGACGCTCTGCTATCTGGAACGGGACGATGCCTACCTGATGCTCCACCGTGTCAAGAAGCAGGACGACTACAACCACGACAAATGGGTGGGCGTGGGCGGAAAGTTCGAGCGGTTCGAGAGCCCGGAGGACTGCCTGCTGCGGGAGGTGAGGGAAGAGACCGGACTGACCCTCACCCGCTGGCGGAGCCGGGGCCTGCTGACCTTCATCCTCGGCAATATGACTGAGTTCATCCACCTCTACACCGCCGACGGCTGGGAAGGCGAGATGGTGCAGGGCGACGCCTGCCGGGAGGGCGTGCTGGAATGGGTGCCGAAGGAAAAAGTGGAGAGCCTGCCCATCTGGGAGGGCGATAAGATCTTCTTCCGGCTGATGAATGAGGAACACCCCTATTTCTCCCTCAAGCTGGTCTATGACGGAGATACCCTGAAAGAGGCCGTGCTGGACGGGAAAAGAGTGGTATAACGAAAAAAGCCTGCCGACGGCAGGCTTTTTTCATATGGTTCAGTTCAGTTTCAGGTCGCCGTCCTTGATCCAGCCCATCCGGCGCTCGATCTCGCAGAAGAGAACGCTGAGCACGGCAGGCAGGACGAAGCAGATGAGGATGAGAGCGGCCCAGTCCATGGGGGTGATGGCCGCTTTGGTGCCGGCGGCAATGTCGCTGACCCAGCCGGTGTAGACGCCGATCTGTCCCACAAGGCCGCAGGTGCCCATGCCGGAGGAGACAGCGGCACCATTCATCTCAAGATGGAACACGCAGGTGGCCAGAGGGCCGGTGATGGCGCTGGCCAGCGTGGGTGCGATCCAGATGCGGGGGTTCTTGACGATGTTGCCCATCTGAAGCATGCTGGTGCCCAGACCCTGGCTGATGAGGCCGCCTACGCCGTTCTCCTTATAGCTCATGACGGCAAAGCCGATCATCTGAGCACAGCAGCCCGCCACAGCGGCACCGCCGGCCAGACCGGTCAGGCCCAGAGCGGCGCAGATGGCGGCAGAGGAGATGGGAAGGGTCAGGGCCACACCCACGATGACCGAGACCAGGATGCCCATGAGGAAGGGTGCCTGCTCGGTGGCCCACATGATGAGGGTGCCCACCTGGCTTGCGGCAGCACCGATGGGGGCCGCGATCAGCATGGAGAGGCCGACGCCGGAGAAGATGGTCACCAGCGGGGTGACAAGGATATCGATGCGGGTCTCCTTGCTGACGGCTTTGCCCAGCTCAGAAGCCACGATGGCGATGATGAGGACGGCCAGAGGGCCGCCTGCGCCGCCCAGTGCGTTGGAGGAGTAGCCCACCGTCACCAGACTGAACAGCACCAGCGGCGGGCAGTGGAGCGCCCAGCCGATGGCCACGGCCATGGCAGGGCCGCTCATGGCCGTGGCGTAGCTGCCCAGGTCTACCAGGGTTTCAAGGCCGGTCTGCTGGCCCAGCGTCTTGATGATGGTGCCGATGAGCAGGCTGGCGAACAGGCCCTGTGCCATGGCGCCCAGAGCTTCGATGAGATAGCGCTGCGGAGTGATAACGATGTCCTTCCGCTGAAGAAAATCTTTCATGTTTGACATAAATACTGCCTTTCCCTTGTTACGATTTCATGATGCGGCAAAGCTGCATGACCATCATAATACCATACACGTGTCAAGACAGCAAGAAAAAAATGCAAAAAACAGGCAGAAGGGCTGCGTTTTTGTGCCGGATGCAATAATACGGCGGGGCGGAACGTATTCCGTATAGAGAGTTTTGTGCTGTGGAAAGACGGCGGTAAAACACCCTCCGGAAGTGCACCAAATGAGATTGACGGGGGCTTGCTGTTGGGTGTATACTATAGATGTGTAACTATCCTTACAGCATTCTCGGCGGCCCGGAAGATGGGGCCGTGTGACAATAGAGCTTGGAGGCAGAGCAGGCGGAATGAAACAGAAAGATACAGGAACTCCGAAAAAGAAAACGCGCCGCGCTGCAGGTCAGATGGTGGCCTCGGCAGTGATGGCGCTGGCTATTGCAGTGGGCGGCTTTGGCACCACGGCCCTGCTGGTGTCCCAGCCGGCAGGTCTGACGGTGGAGCCCTCCGCCCAGATGTGGGAGAGCGATGGCGATTCCCACAGCACGACCGCAAAGAAGAAAAATGACAAAAAGACAGAGACCGGTGCAGGAAAGAAGGACACGGCTCCCGCCGCATCGGAGAGCACTGCTGCGTCTGCCGCGCAGCCTGCCCAGACCCAGCCGGAAACACCCCCTGCCGCAGAGCCGGAGGCTCCGGCCGCGCCTGCTGAGGATACGGCAGCTGAGACGACGCCGGACGCAGCCCCTGAAGCTTCTGTGATAGGCGGCATTGCGGGTCTGGACGAGGAGAACGGTCTGCCCCGCCTGCGTCAGGAGACGGAGGCGCTGGCCGCAGAAGACCCCCTGAGTGCCCCTGCGGCAGAAGAGACCGCCGCAGAGCCGGAGAGTCAGCCGGAGTCCAACGCAGAGACCAACTCCGAAGAGGAGACCACCCTCCCGGTGAATACCGAAGAGGGCACCATCCTGCTGACGCCGGAGGAGATCCGGGAGGCGCTGGATGCAGGCACGCTGGATGAGAGCGACATCGACACCACCTGCCTGACCGAGGAGAACGGCCTGCTGAGCTGGCTGTGGAATTTTCTCTTCGGCAAGGGCGACAGCGATAAAGATGACAGCAGCAGCGGCAGCAGCTCCGCGCCGGCCCCGGTCTATTCCGGCTGGCGGACGGCTGGCGGCAAGACCTACTACTATGACCAGACCACCAATCAGCCGGTGACCGGCATCCAGTGCATCGACAATAAACTCTACTATTTCGATGGCAACGGTGTGCAGCAGAAGGCTACCTTCGGCATCGATGTGTCGAAATATCAGTCCAACATCAACTGGGAGCAGGTCAAGAAGGCAGGCGTTGAGTTCGTCATCATCCGCATCGGCTACCGCGGCTACAGCAGCGGTGCGCTGGTCATGGACCCCATGTTCGAGCAGCACTTCACCAATGCCCGCAACGCCGGTCTGAAGGTGGGTGTCTACTTCTTCAGTCAGGCTGTCAATGAAAATGAGGCCCGGGAAGAGGCACAGGGCTGCATCATGGCTCTCAATGGCCGCAAGCTGGATTACCCCATCTACTTTGATACCGAGGCTTCCGGCGGCAAGAATGGCCGTGCTGACGGTCTGAGCGTCACCGACCGCACCAAGTGTGCCATTGCATTCTGTGAGGAAGTCAAGGCACAGGGCTATCAGCCCGGTGTGTATGCTTCCACC
>DCCL01000220.1:45871-46377 GCA_002313795.1 Faecalibacterium prausnitzii | reverse complement strand
CCAGTTGCAGGCAGTAATGGTAGCCCGGATTTTCAAGCCTCCCTCTCCGCTGCCGGAGGAGGAACCGGAAGAACTGCCGCCAGACTTGCCGGAAATCTCGCTGGCATCGACCCAGCCGTAGACACGGGACGTGCCATCGGTATGAATGACGTGGTACGGATGCAGCGCGCCCTGTTTGATGATGGTGATCTTGGCGGGGCCAGCCTTGGGCTTGCCGTTCGCCTTTTTGTCGGTGGATGCTTTGTAGTGCGGGCCACCAAGGAACTGCACCACATCGCCGACCTTGTAGCCATCGGAGGATGCAGCAGACACATCACCGTCAATCATCTTCTGGAGCCAGTCGGTCATCCAGATGCCATCGCGGTCTTGGAGTTTGATTTGCAGGTCATCGCTGGCATCTTCCTCGTTATCGGTAAAGGACAGCGAGAGTAGATACGGAGTGATGCTGCTGGTGATGTCCACACCATCGAACTCCACCGTACATTCGGCATGGCGGGCGGGGGTTT
>DCCL01000220.1:19679-45849 GCA_002313795.1 Faecalibacterium prausnitzii | reverse complement strand
TTTTCATCGCTCATGTGACCACCTTCTTCCACGGCGGCAGGGTCGAACTGGTCTTGGTTTCAATCTCCGGGAGCGTCAGAACGATTCCGGCAGGAAACTCAAAATAGTTCAGATACTGCGAGTTCGCAGCCATCAGGCGAGGCGCAAGGGCGCAGCTGCCAAGCTGCGTGTATGCCACGCTGTCCCAGCGGTCACCCTGCACGGTGGTGTAGGTTTTGCTCATGCGTAACCCCTCCTGAAATTATCGGTGTCGTTGTCGCTCACGATTTCCAGCACAGCTTCCCGGAGGTCGTCATTCTGGGCGTTCAGGACGCTTCGCAGCTCATCCGTATCTCGCATACCGTAGATGTGGTAAACGGGCGCAACGGTGATAGGAGCCGTGCTGCTGGCGTTGGAGCCGCCAGATGCAGAGCCGCCGGGCAGTTGGACTTCCGTAACGGTGCGGGTTTCGCCGCCGTTGAAGTAGACCAACTTGCTGCCATCGACAGTTTCCGTGTAGCGGTTGTACTCCTCACGCAGCGTCTGGGCTTCCTGCTCCTCCCGCATGGCCTCACGGACAGCGGACAGGTCAACCGCATTTGCGCTGGTGATTTGTTCCAGCTGCCGGGCATCGTTGAACGCTGCACGAGTTTCCGGCGCGGTCAGCACGGTTTCGCCGCCGTTGAAGTAGACCAACTCCGGGCCGTTCTCGCCAACGATAGCGAAGCCCGGTGCAGCGGATTCGGTGCCTACGGCATAACCGGGAATATTGCCGCTGGAGCTGCCGCTTGCTCCTGCCAGCGCATTGGAAGCGGCAGCGGCGATTTTGGAGAACACGGTCTGAACGCGAGGAAGCATCCCCTCTGCACCGTCCACGAAGCCCTGAATGGTGGCTTGTGCACTTTCCTTGGCCTCGTCACTAAGGTTCATGTCCGCCACGCTGTCGGCCACGTTTTGCGCGATCTCGTCCATGGCATTGCTCATGCCAGTTTCAAGGTCGGCCATGCTCTCGCTGGTAACGTCTTGCGCTTCCTGCAGCTTCTGGTAGTTATCAACCATCTTGGCGAGGTCGGAATCCGATGCGGCTGCCATACCAGCAATAGCGTTCACAGAATCCTTGCTGCCATCGGCAAAGCTGGCAATCACGGCACTCAGACCGTCAATGTCAG
The DNA here is from genome assembly GCA_002313795.1 of Faecalibacterium prausnitzii. Taxonomy (GTDB): domain Bacteria; phylum Bacillota; class Clostridia; order Oscillospirales; family Ruminococcaceae; genus Faecalibacterium; species Faecalibacterium prausnitzii_L. The sequence continues at coordinate 44,701 of DCCL01000220.1, read as the reverse complement.
CGGCGCGGGCGTTCAGACTCTCAAGATTCTGGTTGTAGCTGTCCCAGTAGGTAATCTGGCTTTCCAGTGCCGCATTGATGCTGGATGCGGAAGTGGCCACGACCTTTTCTGCGGAATCCCACAGGTCATATTGCCCGCTGACGCTCTTCAAAGCTGCATCGTAGGCCTCATTATAGGCCGAGATGATGCCCTGAATATCATCTTGGGCAGCAGACAGAGCGGCGGCAACATCGTCCGCACTATCTGCCGCAGAATCCTGTGCATCTGCCATGCCGTTGATTGCGGCCTCCGCTTCCTGATATTCGGTTTGGGCTGCGTCTACCGCTTCCTGATCCTGTGCAATAGCCGCGGTGTAGTTCTCTACCTCCCGCCGGGCAGTAACAAGGTCTTCCGAATAGCCGAGGTATTCGCTGCGAAGCTGCTGCACATCTTCGCCCATGGTGCGCCACGGAATATCTTGAACCGTGCCATAGGTGGACTTAAACTGTTCGTCCGTCATGCCGAGGGTGGTAAGAAGCTTGTCATAGCTGGCAGCCATGCCGGCATTGGACTTCTCAACCTTTGTCTGGGCAGCGTTCAGCTTGACCTCGTTCTCTGTGCTTTCGCTCAACACATCCCGGTACTTCTCGTACAAGGTGTTCAGATAATCCTGCCGGGCCTGTGCCTTTGCATCGGCCACATAAGCGTCCGTGTGCTGCCGCAGTGCCTCTGTGCCGCCCTTGATAGAGTCCGTTTCAAGGTCAATGTCATCGGCCAGACTGGGCACCAGAGCGGACAAGCGGGCAAGAGTATCGTGATACTCGGCGTTCCCGGCGGTATTGCCGCCGGTAGCCGCCTCGATGGATTCCAGCTTGCTGATGTACTGATCCGCAACACTGGCGGTAGCTTCCATACTGGACAAGGTAGTGTCATAATCTGCACTGGCCTCTTTCATGGCACTGCCCATGTCGTGTGCTGCGGCGGTCAGTTCCTGCACGGAGGGAACGGTATCGTTGGCAGCAGAGGAAAGCAGAGCTACGACTGCCGCCACGCCGCCAGCAGCCAGAGCAGCGGTGCCCAACACAGGCGCAACGGTAGTCAGAGTGGGTGCAAGAGCCTTGCTGATCTTGAGAGCAGCGTTTACGGCGGTGATGGCTCCGGCAAGACCGCCCAGCGTAACCGTTCCGGCTGCAATGCTCTTGACCAGACCGGGGTTTTCCTCAACCACACCCTGCATCCAGCCAAGCACCTGCGCCCCAACGTCATACAGCCCGGACATAGCCGGGGTCAAATCCTCGCCGATGGCGATTTTCAGACCGTCAGCCGCGGACTGCATCAGGGTCAGTCTGCCGTTCATGTTGTCGAGCATGGTGCCCGCCATCTTGTCGGCAGACCCGGCGCAGTTGTTCAGTGCCTCGGTGTAGTCCGTAAAGGACTGCCCGCCCTCGGCGGCTGCTTCGCTGCATCCGGCCATGATGGTCTGGAACTTGGAATACTGGTTCGTGCCAGCAATGACCTTGGCAAGGTTGGCCTGTTCTTGGTCGGTCAGGTCGCCCCAAATCCCCGCAACACCTGTGAGGATGCTGGACAGGGACTGCATATTGCCCTGTGCATCGTAGATGTTCACGCCATAGTTTGCCAGCTCGTCACCGCACTTTTTCGTGTTGGTGGCAAGGCGGGTAAAGATAGCGTTCAGGGCCGTGCCAGCCTCGCCGCCCTTAACACCAGCGTTGGCCATGGTAGCCAGCACTGCCGTGGTTTCCTCGACAGAATAGCCGAGGGAGGTAGCGGTGGATGCACACGCCTTGTACGCCTCGCCCAGCTGGATAACGTCCGTGTTGGAATGAGCCATGGCGTAGGCCATCACGTCCACGAAATGCGTGGTGTCGGAGGCTTTCAGACCAAAGGCGGTCAGGTAGTCGGTGACGATGTCCGATGCCTGTGCCAAGTCCATGTTGGCAGCAGCAGCCAGATTCAGCACCGGGCTGATGCCTTCCAGCATGGACTGGGTATCCCAGCCCGCCAGAGCCATGTAAGACAGAGCGTCCGCCGATTCGCCAGCGGTGAACTTGGTGGTTGCACCCATCTCTTTGGCCTTGTCGGACAGGGCTTCCAGTTCCTCGCCCTCTGCGCCGGACAACGCCTCGACATTGCTCATGGATGCCTCAAAATCACCTGCGGTGTTGATGCAGTCCATGTATGCGTCCTTGATTTCACCAAGGGCTTTCGCAATGCCCGCCGTGGCAAGCACAGACTCAACGGCATCGATGGCTTCAACTGACTTCTTTCCGAAGTCAGTTGCGCCCTCTCCGGCTTCGTCCATGGTCTTTTTGAGGTCAACCTGCTGGTCTTTCAGCTTATCGACCTCGGTTTCCAGCCGGGTGGTTTCCGCTGTCAGCTGGGTGGTGTCCACGCCAGCTTCCCGCAGGGTGTTCCCGGTGGCAGCCAGACGCTGCTCATAGGTGTTCAGAGAGGCCGTGGTCTTGTCGATCTGCGCCTGTTTGGAAATCAGCTTGTTTTCCAACGCAGAGGAATATCCCTCGGTCTCCTGAATCTCTTTCTGGATGTTGTCGTACTGCTGCTGCAAAACAGACAGTCGCTGCTTGGTTGCATCAACCGCCTGTTGCTGCTTCTGGTACGAGGAAATGTCGGATTGTACTTTGTTCAGCTGCTGGATTCTGTTCTGTGTTTCCACAAGAGCAGACTGTGCAGCCTTGAATGTACTGGAAAAGCTGCTGTTCTGTTTGGCGGCAAGGTTGAACTGCAGTTCCCATTCTTTACGAGCCACTACTTCGCCTTTCTCGCCTTTTCGCGGTCAGCGACAATGGAATTGTTCGTGTCAATCCATTGCCGCAGTTGATACAGAGGCATGGCAAGCCAGTATGGTGCAGGGGTGCTGTTTCCTTGCGCCATCAGGAGGGCTTGCCGCCGCAGCCATTCTCCACCATCATCGGTTACACATCCGACAGCATCAAAAAATTTCTTGCTTTGGTGCGGATCGTGTTATAGTCCCGGATGCTCATGGCACCGATAACGTCAACGCCGATGGGCTGGGTGCAAGCACGACAGGCCATCCGAATCAGATAGCCTGCGCTCATGCTGGGAACATTGACAGGCTGACGCAGTGCAGACATTTCAGCCTCGATTGCGAGCGAATCATTGCCAGTCAGCTTGCCGAAGTCGAACGTCAGGGTTTCGTACTTCTTGCCCTCGTACTCAAACGGCTGGATGAGTTTGTGAGTGTAGGTGTAGGGGTCGTTTGCAGCCTTGTTGGCTTCTGCGACTGCCGCATCGTACTCTTTTTCGCTGATGGTGGTATTCATGGTGGCTGCTCCTTTCGCAGTTAAAAAATAGGCCGGAGCCGCAAAATGCAGCCCCGGCATAACGGTTGGCGTTGATTACTTGCCCAGTGCCTTGCGGACGTTGGCCAGATAATCGGTGCCATTGATATAGCAGATGAAGTTCAGCGGGTCCAGCTCACGGACTTTCTTGCCATCGAGATAGGTTGCCCAGTAGCGGACAACATACTCGCCGGAGCCGTTGGCGGGAGTAGCCGGGGCGATGGTGCCGCCCTTGGTGGACTTCGGGATAACGACCATAATGTGCTTTTCGGCGTGGGCATCAATGGTGCCGTTGATGGGATCCTCGTACTGATTTGCCACACGGAGGTCAATCTGGTGGCGGCGAATCTCCGACAGCTTAACGCTCTGCGGAGTGGTGGTGCGGAAGTTCAGGCCAAGGGTCATGGTGTCCAGATGGCCCATGATGACAGCCTCGATGTTGCCGCCGATGCCAGCACCGGAAATGCTCTGGGTCAGCATGGTAACGTCAGGCAGCGTGGCCTGTGCCATGCCCTCGTACTCCATGGAATCCTCGTAGACCGCGAAGTTGATAACAGACTGGTCCATAGTAGTACCTCCTCTTTAGGACTGGAGTGCGCTGGTCACATAATCAGCGTCATACTCCAGCACGAAGTCGATTTCCTGCGCCGGAGAGGGCGGGGTCATGTAAACGTGCAGTTTGATCTTGCCCGCCATCAGAGCGGTCAGCGGGTTCTCGTTTTCCAGCATCTCCACGCGGGCACCCAGCAGATAGCTTGCGCCGACCAGACCATTCAGCCAGATGTTTGCGCTGTCCAGAATGGTGTCGATAAGGCGGCGGTTCATCGGCTTGTCCAGCTTAGACCAGAAAGTCTTGATGAGGGTGTTGGAAACGTAGTCAAACATCCGGCTGATGGGGATGAAATAGTCCTTCACATCGGTGGACTTGGGGTAGCACGCAGTATGGTTGCCCCAAGCGGTCCAGCTGCCCATGAAGTTCAGGAAAGTGCAGATGCCAGCGGCATCGACCACATTTGCCTGATTATAGGTCAGGTTGATGACAGCACCGTCATCATCGCACAGACCGTCAATGTGGACGGTCTTGTTGGAGGGGCTCTCATAGGGAATGCCGCCATTGTTGGTGTCGGTCTCCGCAAGGCATCCAGCCATGACAGTGGAGCCATGGAAACGAAGCTTGCCGAGGGTGCCGTTCGGCCAGCACAGGATGGACTTCTGGTCGTAGGTGCCGCTATTCTTTGCCTGAACCGCTGCAGTGTAGGTCTTTGCGGAAATGTCCACCAGAGCCTTGCCGTAGAACATACCGTTGATGGAGCCAGCCTTTGCAGCCAGCGCAGCGGAAACAGTGGCATCTTTGGAGAAGCCGGGTGCCATGATCAGGTCGGGAATGATGCCAAACATGGTCAGGCACAGTTCCACCTGCTCAACGGCAGCGGCCACATCGGATACCTCGGAATTCTCTGCGAGGGGCAGGAAAATGACAGGCTGGCAAGCGCACAGCTTGAAGTGATAGTACATCACCTCGCAGACGGTGTACTTGGCCCAGTCATCGTCATAGCCCAGCTGCTCTTCTGCCTCGGTGTAGCTGGTGCAGAGTACCGGGGTGCCAGCGGTTGCAGCGGTGCCAGTTGCCTTGGACAGCGGTGCAGTGCCGATGACAAAGGGGATGCCGCAGGTTGCGGCGTTCGGGGTCGCCACGGCGGTGTCGGCGCGGCTGACGTTAATACCATGATCTGCCATAGTATGATCCTCCTTACTTGGATTTGGCGAGCATCCGGGCATACGCAAGGATGGCCTCTCCGCGTGCTTTCGCCTTTTCGGGCGTGGTGTGCAGTTCGTCCATATCGATGATGAAATCGGCCACACCGGGATATTTCTCGGTGGCGATTTTCACATCGTCACGGTCTACCGCCTCCGCAGCAGCGCAGGGGTAAATCGTATTTTTCTGGATGTAGCCCAGAATGGACGGACCGATGTAAATAGAAACGCCGGACTTGCTCTTCGCAGGTTCGGCGTTCACGGTATTTTCGGCGGGATGTTCCGCCGCGGTCTTTTTTACCGCCATAACTTAATGTCCTCCGTTTGCTGCACGATTGGCAGCTTCCAGTAGGTAATCATCTCTCCGGCATAGTAAGGCTTGGAATCCTCATCGTAAGGGATGCTTTCCAGCTTGTGACCGGGAGAAAGGTCAAGGGCGAACTGATACCGAGGCTTTCCATCTGCCCCAGTGCCGCCTACCTTGCGAACTTTGAGCAATTCCACACGAAACCGCTCCATCATGTTCAGGAGCGCAAGGTCGCCCTCCTGTTCATCCGGGTTGTAGCAGCAAAAGATAGAGCGCACAGAAACGACTGTGCGCTCTTCGCTGCCGGGCTGCTGTTCAGTAGCCAGCGGGATGACCCGATGGATGATGTAGGGGGCTTTCTTCTTGGCCGAACGGCTGTCGGGAAGCCGCATCAGGTAAACTTCCGGGGCACGGTAGGCCTGTTCGGTATCGCCCTGCTGCATAGCCACTGGGAGAATCATGTCGGCCATGATTTTCTCGGTAAAGGCTTTCAGCTGTTCAAGCAAAACAACGCTGGTCATATCAGACACCCCATCCGTTCAAAATTCGTGTGATTTCGTGCTCAATGCGTTCCTCGTAGGTGGATGCCATTTTCTCCTCGATGGAGTCCATGACATTCTCGTTGGAGTACATCATCTGCGGGGTGGCGGGGCCAAACAGTTCCTTGACCGGGAATCGCTTTTCGCCTTGCCGTTCGTAAATGCCGTAGTGGGAACCCATCTTCGCCTCAAAAGCGTGATCCAGCGCCTGTCTGGTGCTGGACTTCTTCACACGAGTAACCACACGGCCGCTGCGGTCCACCTTGGTATCGAAAACTCTAAGGGGGATGACGCTGCCACGATAGCCGAAGTTGATGGAAACTTCGCCATTGCCGCCCCGCTGGATGTTGTTGATGTTCTTTGTACGGTTGGAAAACTCGCTGCTGCTGATGGCATACTCCTGCGTGACCGCCCGCTTCGCCACCGTTTTTCCGGCAGCAGCGGCACGAGCCAGCGCAGAGCCGACAGCACGATTGGCACCGCCGGGGATTCCGGCAAGGATGGCCGACACGCGGTCAAAACCCTCTTCCGCAATGTCAACGGCAATGCCAGCAGCTACGCTGTGCATCATGGTGTCCGTTGTTACATCGCTCATTCGTCAATCGCCTCCAGTTCCACCCGCAGCATCCCCATCTCGCAGACGGAAGATGCCACATAGTAGGTTCGGACGAATCCGTCTTCATCAATGCCCAGCTTGCAGTCCTTTTCCGGCTGCTTCCCGCTGAGGGCTGCAATGTCGCAATGCAGCACCCGGCTGACCCGGTACAGGCCCTGCGCATGGTCGCTGATGCTCTGGCGTGCACGTTCTGTTTCGGAGAGGCCCGTCAGTACCATGGGAACGTCCGGGTATTCCTCACCGTCATAGTAGACCGTGTGCGTTTCGGCGAACTCGTCCAGATTCAGAAAGACGCTGTTCAGGTCTTCCTGCACAGCGTCCTTAAAGGCACTCACGCCGTGGGCATCGCCGCTGCCAGTTCAGGACCATCGGCGCACTCGTCACCGGGCACAACGTCCTCGGCGCAGATTGCCTGAATGAGTGCGTCCTTGGTCTTGAGCTGCTTGGTGTCGATGCCCATATCCGCAGCCAGTTTTTTCAGGTTGGCAACGGTCATTTCGTGCAGCTGGTCGGGGTCGAGGTGCGCCGCCTCGGAGCCGTTCTGCGAGGCTTCGTCTGCGGGAGTGTCGTTACCTTCCGCAGCTGCCGGAGCCTCCACAGGGGCCGTTTCCGGGGCAGTGGGTGCAGAAAACGCGTATTTCGCCACACCCAGCCCAATAAGGCGGACTGCTTCGGCATCGCTGACCTCGCACCGCTCGCCATGCGCAACAGTGTGAACGCCAGTCTTGGTGGGGCAGCCATAGCCGCCACAAAGAATTTCAACGATCATCGGTGTACTCCTTTCAGGCCGGACTTAGCCGACCACGTTCTTGGCACGAATCCAAGGGATGTAGTTCTTGGGTGCAGCCAGCGGGCGAGCTTTCAGGCTCATCTTGCGCACGTCGTTCTCCTGATCGATGCTGAACTTGGGAACGCGGCGGTTGGCGATGGTAGAGTGCTGGGTCTCACCGTAGTTAATCTGGGTGATGGCGCCATACATCAGGTGGCCACAGGCGGGAGCCGTAATCAGAGCATCGGTCTTGGGGAAGTAACGCTGCTCCTTGTTGGCGGTGTCAACATAGGTTTCGTCCACGGAAATGAGGTTCAGCTTATAGCCGCGGAAGTTGAGGGTTCCGCCGTAGGTAACGCCATCGTATGCGCTCAGTTCCTGCTCGATTTTGCCAACGATGATGCCAGAGTTCTTGTCCAGCAGACGCTGAACCTTTTCCATGTTCAGGACAGCATCGTACACATCGGCACCCAACAGCAGGTCAACGGCGCGCAGACCGCGCTTGGACAGCATACGGCACATGGCGGGAACATCGCCGAAGAAGTCACCAGTGTCCTCGGACCACTTGTGCGCCACAGTGTACAGATGGTCGTTCTCGTGGCCGGGGTTGTAGAACTTCACGACCTTGGCCTCGCCCTTGGTCTGGTTGTCGATCATTTCCTGCATGGTGCAGCCGTTCTCCAGCATGGTCTGTGCGCACATCCACTCCTCGGTGCGGATGATGCGGTTATCCATGTCTACGAGGTCGTTCTGGGTCAGACGTGCTGCACGCTGGGCGGGGGTGCTGTTAGCATAGATGGCCTCGCCAAAGCCACGCTTGGTCAGGTCATCGGCGGACAGCTCGCGGCTCACACCGATAGCGGCGGGCTCGAACTCGTGGATCTCGTAGCCCATGCGCTCCATCGGGATAGCACCGACACGAGGGCCAACGAACGCAGCCATCTTGCGGTCACCGTCCATGTACTCGGTCAGCACCTTGTCGGAGTTGAAGATGTCGCCATCATCGGTGCCGAAGTAGCGGTCACGGAAAAAGGTCTGCCGGGGAACGGCGCGCTTGTACACGGCCATCAGGGTGTAGGTATCGAAGAAATTCAGTTCAGCAGGCATTGTTATATCCTCCTTACAGTGCGGGTGCGGCGGCCTTGAAGATGATGCCGCCGTTGCGCAGGGCATCCTTTTCGGCCTCGGTGATGGTGTGGTCGTTGATGGTGATGCACTTGTTCAGGTTGAAGCAGCCAGCCAGATAGATGGGCACGGTCACATCATCGGTGGTGCCAACATCAACATCATCACACAGGATGGCGTATGCAGTCAGGGTTTCCGTAGCACCAGTAACAGCGGTGCCCAGCGCAACCAGCTTGTTATCGCCAGTAGTACCGCCAGACTTTGCCAGAATGGTGCCACGCTTGATGGTGCCAGCAGTGCCCAGCTTGCGGAGAGTACCGCCGCTGACAACCAGCTTGGGGTTGATGTCGGCAATCAGGCCATCATACTCCATGGTGCCGAGAGATTTGCTCAGTTCGCTCATAGTAGTGTTCCTCCTTACTTCTTGTTGTCGCCGAACAGGTCTGCGATAGCTGCATCGGCAGCGGCCATGCGCTCGGCCTGCGTCTTAGGCACATTGCCCTTTGCATCGGGCAGGGATTCCGGGTCGCCGGATGCGGATGCACCCGGAACGGCCTCAACGCCGCTTGCGCCGGATGCAGCATTGTCAGCAGCCAGATTCTTCAGGAAATCGTGGCCCTGTTCTGCAGCAGCCTTGGCGGCACGGAACGCCAGCTCACGAGCATCGCAAGCGGTTTCGCCGTACTTGGCCTCCTGCACCATAGCAGGGTCAAACAGGTTCGCCACAGAATCGATCTCGGCCAGACGGTTGCGCTCTGCGCTCACGGCGGCATCGATTGCAGCCTGCGGGTTCTCCGCTGCGGGGGTTGCAGGGGTGGGGTTTGCATTGTTTGCCATAGTGGTTTGTCCTCCTTCGTTGGACTGGGCGGCGGGTGCCGCCGGTGTATTTGCAGGAGCGGCAGCAGGTGCAGCCGCTTTAGCCATAGGAATGTTGTCGGGCAGCTTTACGCCCGGCATCAGGCGCAAGGCGTGACCCTTGGCGTAGATGGTCTGGCGGTCTGCGCTTGCGGAAATTGCCACGGGCTCGGCATCGTCCAGCAGTTCATCGGCAAAGCCCTTTTCAATGGCTTCTTTGCCTGTCATGTAGGTAGTGTCACCCATCATGTGCAGCAGCACGGTTTCGGAAAGCCCGGTCTTGCGCTTGTAAATCGCGACTTGGCTTTTGTCCCACGCATCGTTGGCTTCCGCAGCTTTGCGCAGTTCATCGGCATTGTAGCTGCCAAAGAAGCGGGACCAGCACTTGTGAATCATTACAAGGCTGGACGGATTCGCCTTGACCGTGTCACAGGCGCACATGATAAGGCTGCCGCCAGACATAGCCACACCATCCACAATGCAGGTCAGCTTTGTGCCCTTAGCGGCCAACTCGCGTAACCTGTTGTGAATCAGGATGGAAACGCCAGCATCGCCGCCCAGACTGTCCATGCGGATGGTGATCTCCGAGCAGTGCTCGACCTGCTGCAAGTCCGACAGAAACTCGCTCTCAATGATGTACTGGCCGGGGATGGGTTCTCCCGTCCACCAGTCGGTAGGCTGCGATTCCACGATTTCGCCGTACATGGTGATGTCGGCGGTCTGGCCATCAGTGCTGGCCATCGCATAGCAGGGTCGCTGGATGCTCACCTGCGGGCTGTTATTCGGTTTGGGCATTTTGTGTACCTCCCTGTGTAGTGATGCTGGCGGTGGTTTCGATTACGCCCTCGCCGCCAGCAGCTTTCAGCATCTCGTTTTCACGAGCCAGCTGTTCAGCGTTTTCCTCCCAGTCGCCGCCGCCCATCTCGCGGGTGACCTGCTCATGGGTGCGGAAGCCGTGGTGGGTCTGGAGGATTGCCGCTTCGACCTCTTTCTGCGGGTCAAGGCTGCCCTGCACAGGGCCGATCCAGCGAGCACCGCACCACGCTGCCCGGAGCAGCGGGTCATCAAAAAAGCCCGGAGCGACTACTCGCCCACGGGCTACGGCCTCTGCCAGCCAGATTTCATACGCAGGCTGGCAGAAGCTGTCCACCAACCATGTGCGGCGCATCTTAAACGCCTCCCACGCTTCCAGCAGAGCTGCGCGGCTGGCCGAGTAACTGGCGCTGAACTCTTTCAGCAGCAGTTCATACGGCATTTCAATGGCACCACCCATCAGCTTGCACAGCGTCTTGACAAACGTATCGAAGCCAGCGGTGGGGACATTCGGACTGCCGAACTTGATGTCCTCGTCCTTGTCGAGGTGGAACACCTGACCGGGGCCCATCTCGTACTCGTTCTCGCTGTGGCTGGCATTGTCGGTCTGCGGGTTGTCCACAGGAACACCGCCGAGGTCGCCGCCGCCCACTTCGTTGAACGGAATTGCGCTCTTGGGCGTTTGCGACACGATCCACGCCGTGAAGTAGCTCTGGACCAGTGCTGCAATCAGTTCAGATTCGGTGTATCTGCGCAACTGGAGCAGCGGCTCGATGATGGGCGCAATGAGCGGAACACCACGGTACTGGTCGGGGCGTTCCGATTCCATGATGTGCAGGATCTGGGGCAGCCCGGTCTTTGCGCCAACCGCTTCCACCCGCTGCCATGTGGTCGTATCGCTCTTCCACTCGTGCGGGTAGGTGTTGCGCACCCAGTAGGCTACGATTGCGCCGCTGCTATCCACTTCCACGCCATCATAGATTTTGTTGCCGTTGTCGGGATTCTTGCCCTCGGTGTAGCCCAGACCATCCAGCAGACCGCCGTACCTGTCCGGGGTGGATACTCGGTCAGCTTCCACCAGATGCAGCCGCAGACCGTAAGGGTGCAGCTTATCTGTGTTGCGGATTTTCACCACGGCGAATACATCGCCGCTCATCAACCAGCTTTTCAAAGCCAGCTGCTGCAAGCCATAGAAGTTGTTCAGCCCCATGGCATCGCAGTTGCGGCGGTTCTCTGCCCACAGCCGGAATTCGGCCTCAACCTTGGTCTGCCATTCCTTAGCTGCTTCCGGGGAAAGCCCCAGAACATCCCGGTCAATGGTAGCTTTCAGGGTCAGGCCAGTGCCGACCACCTTTGTGCGGTTGGTGTTGATGGCACTCGTGGCAATCGGCGCGCTCATGTAGAGCATCCGGCTGCGCTGCCGCAGGGTGTCGGCGTTGTCGTGTATATCGCTGCTCGGCGAGTTGCTGTTGGGGAAAAATGCCCGCAGCGCGCGCCGTTTGTAGGATGCGCCCGCTTCGCTGTATCCGCTGGCTTGCGGCGCAGCAGTGACGCGGTATCTGACGCTCAAAAGTAATCGCCTCCGTTGTTTTCAAGCTAAGCGGGCTGGCTGGGGAAAGGAGTAAAAAGCAGCCAGCCCGCGGCAAAAGCCCAGATGGGCTGTTACCCTAAAGAATCACCAATCGCGCGGGATAACGCCAAATGCCTTGCGGGCACTCTGGCCGTTCAGCAGCGCGGTCAGTTCATCGACTTTTTCCTCGGCTTCCTTGATTTCATCGCTCAATTTGCCGAGGTCGAGGCGTGTAAGTTCCCGGTCATCAAGACGGTAGCTTTTCACGCCGCCGGAAAGCAGCTTGTTGTACGCCAAATACAAGTTGTCAAGCCGCTGCGTGTGGAATTCCAGCCGCTTTTTGATGGTCGCGGTATCCATAACTCACACCTCACCAGTCATCTAAAAGTTTCTCCCGCTTCCTGCCTTGGGGCTGGGAGCGGGAAATCGGTTGTTGAATATTTACTGCTGTCGGAGCATCGACAGCCTTGCCGCGCAGCCGTTTCAGCCTGCGGTCAATGGCATCAAGGTCTTTTGGCACGACCTTGTAAGCCGCCAGAGCGTAGTTTCTGCAGTCCAAGGGCTCGTTGCGCTCATGGCCGGAAATTTTATCCCACTGCCACGGGTTGCGATGCCCCTCTTTGTAAATCAAGTGTTCGGACAGCAAGCCGTTGAAATATCTCGGACCGTAGTCATCCCGGCGCGGGAAGTGGCAGTACCGGGCTCCCGGCGCCTGTACTTTCAAATCGTCCATGATGATTTGCTTTCCAGAGTCAACGCCTATCTGGTATTGCCAGCACATCCCAACGTACTTGTTTTGAATCGTGATTTTCTGCTGTTTTGGCGGGGCCGTAAAGGGTTTATCTGGGCCCGGCATACCCTTGATACAAAAAACCTTTTTGCCGATTCGGTCATGGCAGCGCATACGAACATCCTGCGTAAAGTGTCCGCCTTCGTCTACAAACGAAATGGACACAGTCAGCTTCAATCCATCGGAGAACTTTAGCTGCCTATCAAAAACCAACTCGTCCAGCTGCCGCCAGACTTCATCGCTGTCCGGGCGGCCCATAACAATGCCCTTTTCGATGCCCCACGTTTCCCCGAAGTGGCCGAAGCCCACAATCTCGTACTCCATGCGGTCATCTTGGGTATCAATGCCAGCGGTCAAGAACAACACACCATCTGGTAGCTCTGCGGGGTATTCCTCCCTGCGGCCCAGCATGGTGTCCTCGTCCTGCACATCGCCGCGATCTTCCCACAACAGCCCAAGGCGGGTGTTGTAGACGACCTGCATCTTCTTGGTGTCACCCAAGGCGTTCAGATATTTCAGCACGGTATCTTTCCATGCTGCCCACTGCGAAACAAAGCTGTTCAGCCAAAAAGAGCGGATTCCATTCTCATAGGCTGCGGGGTTTTCCGCTTGCCAGTGAGCCGGAGCCCGCTTCATGGTCACCTCGTCCGAAATGCAGCCGCACTCCGGGCAGAGATACCACACGTCCTTGACTTTGTAGGTTTTCTCGCCGTGGGTTTCGATGGTGTCATACTCGTACCGAATATCCTCCCAGCGCAGTTCGTGGAAGCCCTTGCAGTGCGGGCACTGGGACACCCAGCGTTCCATCGTGCCCTTGACGTAGGACTTGGCAATGGCACTGTGGCCCTTGATGGTGGGCGTGCTGACCTCCACCGCCTTGGCGTTGTAGAACGTGGTCTGTCTGGCCATTGCCAGTTCCCAAGGGTCGCCCTCTGTGCCGGCACTCGTAGCCCAGCGGTCACGTTCATCGCCCAGCACATAGCGGATAGGCTTCGATGCCAGAGCGTGCGCCTCGGTGGAGCCGCACATGGTCAGGATGCCGCCGGGATAGCTTTTCTGCAGAATCGTGTTGCCGCTGTCCCGGCTCTTGGCTTCCGCAACCTTGGCCCGCAGCGTAGGGCAATCTCGTATCATGGGGGCGATACGCAGCTTGCTGTACTCCTTGGCATCCGTCATCTGCGGATGGATGAACAGGATGGAGCCGGGGTCAACATCAATCGTTCTGCCGATGACGTTGTTCTCGAACTCGCTCTTGCCAACCTGCGAGGACGCTACGACAACGATGTGGTGGATGCGAGGGTCGGAGTATGCGTCCATGATTTCCACCAGATAGGGCGTTCTGCTGTTGCGCCAGCGGCCTTGTTCGGCAGATGCTTCCGGGGACAGGACACGGTTTTGTGCAGCCCACTCGCTGACCGTCACGTTGGGCGGCGGGCGGATAGCAGCCACCAGCTTGGACACCAAGGCGTTCAGGCGGTCTACTGCGGCGTTGTCACTCATCCTCGTCACCGTCCAGCTTTTCAGCCCATGCCCGGCGTTCCCGGACACGAGCCTCATACTTTGCCGGGTCGTAACGGAACATGGCTATTTCCTCGGCAATCTGGTTTACCTCGCTGCGCATATACTCGGCCACCTCTGCCGGGTCAGACAGAGCGGCGGCATTGATAGCGCAGCGGCTTGGCAACGCCATCAGTGCACCCCGGATGGTGTAGATGAGTTCAGAGGTCATAGCGGCCACATCCTCGCTACGGTGCATCTGCCCGGCCAACTCCTTGGCTTCTGCCTGTGCGATTTTGGCCTTGCTGGCTTTGAGGGTAGCATCCGCTTTCCTCTTGACTTTTTCTAGCTTTTCATCTTCTGCATCCAGTTTTGTTCGCTTGGCATCCATAAACTCGCAGTACTCTTTTCCGGTGCTTACGAGTTCATACAGATTTCCGTGCGGGGTTTTGGACTTATGGATGCTGCCTTGGCTGGTAAGCTGTCCGACCCATTGGTTTGACGCTCCAAGCATCGTGCAAACATCCGCTGTTTTGACGTAAATTTTCATGCCCGGAGTTAAAATGTAGACATCCTTTCCGTCAACTATTACAGACTGTTTTGTCGCCATTCTTTCCTCCTTTTTTCGCATTTAAGGGAAACAAAAATGCACGGCATCAAATCATGCCGTGCATCCGTGATTACTTATTATGCTTGTAATTCAGGTCGATCGGAGTGAACACAGCGTTTTTATCGCTCCATCCATTCCTTTTCCTTTTTCTGATTCGGTCAGCAGATATTCCGCTGATTTCGCTCCATTCCGCTGCCGTTCGGGCAACTCCATCAACAATTAGCAACGGTGAATTGCGTTTGTTGCGCTCTTGAACCGACTTTGTTGTCCATCGGCAATTTTCAGGACAGTAATTTCCATCCGAGTCAACTCGGTCAATACTCAAAGAATCATCATATCCATTCGATATTGCCCATTCGCGAAAAACGGCAAAGTCGGAACGCCATTCAGGGCACATTTTTATACCGCGCCCACCATAGTTTGAATATTCCTTTCTATGAGAATCTTCTGTTCGCCGGATTATACCGTACCAAATCCTGTATAGGCGAGTATCCGAACCATCATGCGTCACATGGCTTTCGCCATATAAGCATCCGCACGACTTTGTCATTCCGCTTGTCAAATTCGCCCCACGGACGGTCTTGGTCTTTCCGCAGTCGCAACGGCATTTCCACTGTGAGAAGTGCCCTTTTATGCCAGCGTATTCAATGACAACTAAGCGTCCGAACCGTTTCCCTATTAAATCCAGCTTAGGCATCTGCTGTCACCAACTTTGCTTTTCGATAGCCCTTGGCTTCTCCATAAAGAAATGCAAGTTCGATAGCTTCAAACTTATCTACTTTCATCAAGTCGTGGATTGCACAAAAGTCTTTCGATGAGAAGCAATACATATCATATTTCATGTTAGAACCATCGATATACCGCTTCATCTGCAAAATTCTGGTTTCAGTTTCACTCATTTTGAAAGTCCTCCTTGAAAAAATCCCGGAGGAATGATAGAATGGATTTACCAAACCTTCGGGGATGGTGCAATAAAGTGTTGGTTATGCTTTGTGAGGGCGGCCAACACTTTATTTTTTTTGCTCCAAAAGTAATTTAATTCCTTGACGGATAGCTTCTCCCTTTGTGATGTTGTTCTCTTCACAGTAGGTTACAAGCTGCTGTTCGGTTTCTGCATCCAACCGAATGCTGAAACGAACCTGTTTCGGATTTTCTGCTTTTGGTCTTCCAACGGGTGACATATCATCACCTCCATTTATGTCACACCAATATTATATTTATGTGTGACATAAATGTCAAGAACTTCTTTGATTTTTTCAATTAAAGTTCCTAAAAAATTTTTCGCTGTGTAGATGCGTTTCGGGGTCGTCGAGCCCGCTCCGTGTGGGGCACCCCCGTCACAGTACCTTTTCGGCACCGAACGGCTCTTCCTGCCCGCTGTCGGGCGGGTGGAGTGCAGCTTCAACCATTGCAGGGTCATACACAAAGGTAAACTCCATGTCCTGCACAGGTACAGGCTTATCAACGTAGATGTCTACGACAGGCATTGTGATACGCTCCTCTCTCTTACACGCTGCGGATGACCTTGGCCTTGGAGTATGTGTCATGCCCCTTGGTCATCATGTTCAGGAACTCGTCCTTGGTGAAGCCGGACAGTCGGAAGATTTCTTCGGGCTTCATGCCCAGCTGCTTGCCGATCTCGTCCACGGTCTTGCCCTCGTCCATGAGTTTCTTGACAATGGCTTTCATCTGCTCCAGCAGGTGTGTGCCTCTGGCGCGGTTGTGGGTGATGGTGCCGTATACATCGGCACTCTCGTCACCGTGGTGGTCTACGACTACGACAGGCACCTTGCCGCCCAGCAGGGAGAGCAGCGGTTCACGGCCTGATACGGTCCAGCGATGGAAGCCATCAATGATGGTTCCGTCCGGGCGTACCACGATAGGCAGCGTCCAACCGTTTGTCAGGATGGACTGCACCAGCAGCTTCAGGTTTTCCTCGCTGACCTTGTTAGGGTTGTAGTCGTTGTCATGGATGGTGCTGCGGTGATGCCACACGCAAAGGAGAGCAACGTGCGGCCCGGAATCCTCCTTTCAGGTATAAAAATAGCGGTGCCCACCGAGAATGGTGAGCACCGCTTGGCTTGATTTGAATTTTGTATTCTAATCATATCACTCGGAGTATCCGTTGTCATCTGAATCCATCGGTAAGCCTCGGCATCTATCCGAAGCCATCCGACAGCGTCCGTCATCGGCTGAAACGCTCCGATTTGATTTTTGATATTTTGGGTTTGAATTTAACTTTTTGCGGCCAAAATGTAAAACTCATTTTTATTTTGGGCCAGATTTTATGAAAAGCGGAGATTGAATTTGAATTTGAATTTTGGGCAAAAATAAAAAGCCCCGCAAGTGCAGGGCTTATCGGTCAGTTTTTGGCGAGGTAGTTGTATGCCATCCGGCTGACCCCATCTTCGGTATATCCTTTTCCAAGAACTCCGGCGACTTCCGCCCACGAGTAGCAGCGGACAAACCGCAGTCTGAAAACCAGATACATCCGGGCATCCATGATGCTCTTGCAGTACGCTTCGACTTTTGGCTTTTCCTCCGCTGCCTGTTCTTCCAGCCAGCGGATGCGCTCGTCCATGTCTGCCAGTTCTACTGCCAGATCTCCGACTTTATCCCGAACGCCGGGCGTATGGGGCATCCCGGTCAGCTGCGGGGAGGCGGGAGTGATTCTCTGCCGCAGTCCCTCTAAGGCTTCACGGTCTTTTTCGAGGGTCATCTGAATGTCATAATACTTGGACAATTCCTGTAATGTCACAGCCTACCTCCGTCATAATTCAGCTGCCGTTTTGCAACGGTGCTTCTGTTATTTTATCACATTTTGCCGTAGGAAGATAGACAGGCAGCCCAGAAATTATGTGGTCTGCACCAATTTTGCACAGGCCCGGTACTTCATAGGTCTGGTCGTGCGAATCAGTGCGCTGGATGGGCGGGTCGAGAGGTATGTAGTTCTTGCAAGACAGGCAGCTCATTCGTCCACCCTCGCAATCTTTGGGAACGGCTCATGCCCCAGCGGAACGGGCTCAAAAGAGCGATTTGTCGTGTAGGGCTTTTCTCGCTTGTCTTTCGGGATGTCCAGCCACTGTTGGTGTTCAATAGCGTGTACAATGTCAATGCACGTTCCCCACGAATCGTGCTGCCGCCCACGGTAGCCATGCGGCGGAAATGCCATCTTGTAGGCAGTCTCAAACAGATTTTTGATGCTGTCGCACCGCTTTTTGAGAGCATTATCGTAAACGTACTTGCCCGCGCAAGCTTTGACATGGGGCACACCGTCATACGCCAGATCTTCGGCCAGAGCATCGAACTGCCCCATGCGAACCCTCATGTATTCGTCCACGGCCAGACCGATGATGCGCAGCTGCTCTTCCGAGATTTCAATACGGTACTTCATTTTCATCGTCCTTTTTCCGTTTTTCTCATGCCCAGGAAATCGCTCATCCCATAGCCTCCATCCTCGCAGTTGTGAAAATCGAACTGCATTGGGGCGTTTGGTGATTCAAACTGCGGGGTGATACCGGAAGATTCGAGGACTGTATACATGGTGGCCGTGGCCGCCGTTTCCTTACAGTCTGTTCCAGCGTGATAAAATTCTTTTCCGCAGAGGCGGCATTTATAGATTGCCATGTACATTTCCATCTGTTTGCTTACCTCCTTCATATTCCCCGGACAGCACCAGAGCCATGGCCTCACAGATAATGGTCACCTTGACCCGCTCAAGATTTTCCCACGACAGGTCTTTCGGCCTGTCCTTGCGCTGCCCGGCGGTTTTCTGCATCAGCATCTGGCGCAGTTCCATGCAGGCCTCTTTGAGCACCGGGTAATTGGCTTTCAGCCCACCCATCTGCATAAAGCTCCACATTGCGTCCAGCATCGGGTTTTCCCACGGTTCAGGCTTTACCATTGGCAACCTCCTGCGCAATGCGGTCACGGGTGCGCTGCACCTTGTAGGACTTGACACTCTGAATTTCGTTGGGCTGGATGCTATAACATCCGGCCAACCAGTTCAGATAGGCAACAAGCTTTCCGATGTCAGTTTCAAGGTCGTGGTTTGCGGTTTGGCGTTTGATCTGAACTTCTTCTCTCGGCATATTCGGGTCGGCGGCGGTTGCCAGATTGACGCGGCGCAATTTGTTGATACTCTTGATGGGGCGGCCAGATGCCAGATGCAGGATTGAATATCGTTCGCAAGCAAGACGTGCGTTGCCCATCTCTCAATGTAGACTGTATCGAGGGAGAGCAAATACTCCATCTGCTCGATCATAACTTCAACGTCTGCGATTTCTTCAGTGATGTGCTGCGGGTCGCCCTCGGCGGCCGCCTGAATGAGTTCTGCCAATTCTTCGGTGAAGTGGTTCATCTGAAGTTGCGGGCCGTAGTGTTCGGCACTTTTCAGGTTCAGTTCAGAAATTTCTTTGTCAGACATTATCGCTTTCCTCCCTTATCTTTCGGAATGTCACTTCTTCGTTTTCCTCCCAGTCGTAAATCAGGCAGAGGGTGTCGGCGCCGGGGACAGTATCTTTTAATCCATCCATCTGCCAGATGTTCCACGAGATCCTCGTTGCGATTATGATAGCCCAGCTTGCAGCAACAGGGTCTTTCATCATCTCCGCCCAGTTCTCAACGAACGTCTGGAACAGGTTTACCCGCGCCAGAAGAAGATTATCGCCCTGATACTCATAGCCATAGACGGACTGATACGCACAGGCCATAAACGCTTTTTGCACGATGGGGTCTTTTTCATTCTCCCGGATGGCTTTCAGCTTCCTGTCCAGAACGCCCACACGGTCTGGAATCGCAACAGGCTCTCCTGTGGCAGGGTCGTATCTGCTGGTGAGGAACGGGCCCTCGCCGCAGGTGATTTCCAAACACCGCTCATGCACATACTGTTTCAGGTCGCCCTTGTTCAATTCCTGCTCGGCGTGGTCGGCCATCTTCTTGACCACCCACAGCGGCGTGAAAACCTCGGCCTTGCCCTTGGTGCGCTTCTTCTGCTCGGTCAGCTGCTTCTGCGCACGAGGAACCAGCTGGATTCTATCAAGCTGTTCCATCGTGATCTCGTCCATCGGGCCGCAGCCCGCCTCTGGCGGCGGGTCTGTTGCCCAGATGATGTTTTTCCCTGTGGTCTGGTCTTTCAGCAGGATTGGCAGCACCAGCCGGAGAATCGGCTCGGAAAAGTCAATCAGTTTTTCCATTTGTCAGCCCTCACAAGAATCGTGTTCTTTTCTTTCAGCCAGTCCTTGACGCAGTGGAAGCAATGCTCCCGGCTCTGGCAACGCTTCGGATCGCGGTGCTGAATGAGTTCGCAGATGCCCGGCGTTAGATTTTCCGTAATGTCCTCGTCTGACATGGAGCGGATAAAATCACCGTTCGTCATGGTTAGCCTCCTTTCTCTCGTGCGCATAGGCCCTAAATCGCCCGGTAGGAATTCCAAGCAGAAGAGCTGCATCCTGCATGGACATTCCACCATCAAGCCAGCTTTGGTATACTGCATCAAAATGTGGCGGCGGCTCTGGGCGTTTGCGCGGTTTTGGATGATGATTTGCAGGGTGTCGCACTGGCTTTTTTGTCCCGTCCGGGTTTCTGCGTCTTGCGTATGTGTAAAATGTCCCATACGGCAAGCCGCACTCCTTTGCAGCCTCTGTCCCGGAAATCTCGCCATTCATCCAAGCCTGATATGACTCTTCAAACTTCTCCGGCATTTCTCTGGGCGGGCGACCAAATTTTACGCCACGAGCCATTGCCGCATCGATACCCTCACGTTGCCGCTGCTTGATATTTTCTCGTTCTGTCTGCGCAACGAAAGCCAGAAGTTGCAGCACGATGTCGCTGATGAGCGTGCCAACAAGGTTCTTGTCCGCCCGTGTGTCCAGTAGCGGCATATCCAAGATTACAATGTCAATGCCTTTTACCTTGTTCAGCTGCCGCCACTGTTCCTGCACATCTATGTAGTCTCGCCCCATACGGTCAAGGCTCTTGATGAAGAGTACATCTCCCTTTTTGAGCTTTCTTTTCATTCGCTTCCATGCAGGACGGTCAAAATTCTTGCCAGACTGCTTGTCTACATAGACGTTTTTATCTTGGATTCCCGCTTCTTTCAGGGCAATTAGCTGCCGTGCTTCATTTTGATCTGTTGAGCTGACACGTGCGTACCCGTAGTTCATTTTGACAACTCCCTGATACTTTGCACCGAATCATTCATATCAAAAAAGCGGTCAATCAGTCTGGAACTCCAATATAGGGCCATTTTTAAGTTGAAGCAGCTTTCGTTTGGTGGAAACTCTTCTCTTGTTTTGGGAAGAGGCACTGCCATAAGACTTGCTGCCACTTCATCAGAAACCCAAAAATCAGCTTGCTGCTCGGTGACTTTCTGGTTCTTATCATGTGCAGTATACCGAACTCTGATTTTCTTTCTCATTTCGCCACCTCCGGCGGCTCCGGCAGCGGAGCCCAGCACTTCACAGGGCCATAGGGCGTATCTGCCGCACGGCGGCCATCCTCAATGTACCACTCGCCGTTTTCAACCCAGCCTTTCATGGTGTTCTGGCTCTCGCAGCAGATCCACACCATGTCGCTCATAATGCAGCAGTGTTTTTCTCCTGCGTTCTCCCAGCTTTCATCATGGACAGGCGGTGGATTATTCGCATCGTGCCACGATACCCGGCGGATGAAATCAACGACCATCTGGCTGGCCTCCCGCAGCTTCTGTGCTGCGGCTTCCTTGCCCTTGAAGCCGTTGTAATACTCGACTTCGGCAATGGCATCCATATCGGTTACCGGATCGATAAAGCGCAGGGCTTCTTCCAGCGTCATTTCAAATCCTCCTTTTTCAGGCAGACCCACGGGTAGTTGCTATGTGTGAGGCCGTGGATGTACCTCATCCGCGCCTGAATGCAGTGGCCGTATTCAGAGCAGCCAGTACAGAACGGTTCCCGGTTGTAGAGCATCTTGGAAACATCCTGATACGGTGGAATGTGGGAAGATGGCTTCGTCTGCGCAATTTTCGCAGTGAAGTAAAACTCTACCTCGTCCAGTTCTTCCTTCCGGCTGATTGCCCCGGATATATCAATAGCGGCAAACGTGATAGCTGCCAGCACTACGATACCCACGCCAACCGGGATTGCGATTGCCAAACTCATTCTGTGTACCTCCGTGTGTCCTTGTTCCAGTGCAGCGTAATTGGATTGCCGCACTTGCAGGGAATGGTGATTTCCGGCTCCATGGTGTTGGTCTTACCCTTGGCGACAAGCCCACAGCAGGGGCAGCAGAACTCATAGGGGGCAAGCCCACTCTCAAGCGAGATTGTGGCACCGCAGCGGCACCCGATGGACATTTGAGCAACGTGGAGATATGTACCGAACTCCTTGCCGCAGCAGGGGCAGGTCAGGCGCAGCAGCCCCCGTGCGCCGGGTTCCGGCGGGCGATTATTCTTTCTCATGGTTGGCTCCTTTCTCGGTCTGAAACCGAATCACTTCCCGGAAAAGCATCTCATTTCTGCTTTCCGATTCGGTCATAAAGTTGATGTACTCCCGGAACAGCTGGCGGTCATGCTGCTGCCGACTGGTTTCGCCCAGCAGGGCACCTATTGCCATACCAACGGCCAGCAGCGCAATGTCGATGAAGATTTGGTCAGGCATCGTCATCACCAAGCACTTTCTCGATGAGGTCAAACACCATTTCCCGGTCTTCGGCGGACAGGAAATCCGCAGCCACAATCTCAAATTTGAGGCGGTCTGCATATTCTTTCAGGTCGTCCATGTTTTACTCCTCTCCCAGCTGGGCAAGAATCTCGTTGCCCTTGTCCAGCAGTTCATCCCGCCGCTTTTTCTGCTCGGCTTCCAGCTTTTCCATTTCCGCCTGATACTTTTTCAGCGTTCCCGGCCGGAAATGCTTGCTCTGGCCCATGCGGATTTTGGCGGCAATTTTCTTGTGCTGCTCAACGGTCTTGCGGAGGTCGCTGTCCGTGGTCAGCACCTGATAGCGGTGGCGGCAGCTGGGGCAGGTGAAATACTGCACCATATAATCGCCGCTCCATGTGGTGCGGATGCCGGCGGTCTGGATGCTGAACGGCGTACCGCAGCGGTCACATTTCACAAGGTCGGTCATTCTCCGTACTCCTCTCTGCACAGCTGGAACGCATTGCAATGGTCATCACAGGTCTTGCAGCACTTATCGCATTCAGGGTGAGCGGCCTTGCACTGGTCACAGGGAGTGCTGATTCTGCTGCCGGAACCGTATACCGCAAAAAGCTGGTGGGTGCCATCCTGCAGAGCCTTTTCGTCATCGGCCATTTCATAGCCGAGGGCGGTCAGAAGTTCATAGGTGCGATTGAGGGGGATGTTTTCGTTGTACTTATACACGCTCTTGCCCTCTTCGCTGCTCCAGATGGTGCTCCAATAGCCCGTGCGCTCACTGTCCTGTGCATCAAAGGCCATTGCCAGCAGAATCTTTTCCGGCTCGGTATCGTAGGCGTTGAACATTTTCAGGGCATCTTCCAGTTCGGTGTCGTCCTGAATCTGTTCATCCAATCCAACGCCGAGCAGATGCAGCACATTTTCATCGTCCTTTACTCTGCCGTACCCTGACAGCAGCGGCGTGGCGTATTCCATGATGGCCGAAAAATGCTTTTTGCACTCTGCCGGGGTCAGGTCTTTTACGAAGTCACGGCGCAGTTCGTACATGAATTTGGTTGTGCTGGAGAACTGTTCGTGAGCAAGTTCGTCAGCAGCCCGCGCCGCTTCTCTCGCGGCATTGTCCTTGTCTTCGGCCGCTGCATCCCGCTTCTTGTAGAGAGTAATGTCGTTTTTGCTAACCTCGAACACATATTCGACCTTGCCGGCATCATCGGGTGCGGTGAACTCGTCTTTGCTGTTCATCTTCCAGCTGCCCCAGCTTTTCACATAGGCGTACTCCTGCCTGTCGGCATCATCTACTTGCTTTGCAAACTCCAGCAGTTTAGCAACAATGCCGTTCCGGTAATGGTTCCACTTCTGCGTATTCAGGGCATCCTGCATGGCGCGGTTGAAGTTCTGGGTGCCGAGGGTCTCCAGTACCCGGTTTCGGGCATCCAAGTCCTCGATTTTATCCAGCTGGGCGAAGTCTGACAGCGTTGCGCCGCGGCTCTCGGCCTTTTTGAAGCTGTCGTGGTTCAGTTCCAGCAGCTTGATACGCCGCCGAACGGTGGACTGGGAAAAGCCGGACTTGTTGGAGATCTGCTCCACGGTCTGTCCGAAGTCCATCATCATCTGGAAGCCCTGGGCCTGTTCATAGACCGTCAAATCGCTGCGCTGCATATTCTCGATCATCATAGTCTGCATCTGCTCCCGCTCGTCCATCTCCACGATGGCGCAGGGCAACTCGTACAGGCCAGCCTGCTGCGCTGCCGCCGCACGGCGGTGGCCGATGATGATGGTGTAGTCCTCGCTGGACCACACGGCTTTCGGTGTCCATGCTGCCGAAGCTGCGGAAGCATCACCGCCCTCGTCAACGCATTTCTGGATATACTCGCGGATGCTCATGTAATGGCCGGGAATGACGGTCAGATTCTGGTACACGCCGTTTTCCTTGATGCTGGCGGCAAGTTCGGTCAGGTCGCCCAGTTCCTTGCGTGGATTGTCCGGGTGCGGATAAAGCTGCCTGATAGGGATATAAGTAATGTCTGCCATAGGGATACTCCTTTCTTATTTCGGGTTAGAAAAACGTGAGCTGCCCGGTTTTGGTTTCGTTAAGAGGCTCGTTTTCCGGGGCTTTAGGCTCATTTTTGATAGATTTTTGCAAATTTGCGGGCTTAATATCTGATTTTTCGATTTTTGCTGGTTCGTCTTTCGATTCAAACAGCAGATTCATCTGCGCTATCTGGCGGCGCATATACCACACATCGGTGGAGAAGAACGGCATATACCAGATACGGTTTTGTGGTCCTGCTGGCAGCAATCCGCGGCTGTCGTAGGCTGTTGCCGGATTTACGAGGGTATCACCGATGACTACATATCCAGCGCAGCCCATGAAGCTGCACTGGATGTAGCACATCAGCCCAACGATGAAGTCAATGTCTTGGGCTATGACAAGGACTTTGTTGTGGTAGCAGATATTCCGCCTTTTGCAGACGTTCAAAAAGGCAAGCAGCGTGGCCCCGGCACCACAGGCCGGGTCAGATGCCGAGATGAAGCCCTCCATGTCTGGATGCAGCTTCGGGGTGAATGTGATCTCGGCCATGCAGCGGCACACATCGTAGGGAGTGAAGAATTGCCCCGCGTGGTCATTGCCCAACTCGCACATCATGTACAGAGAACCAAGGAAATCTTGGTCAGGGTTCTGTTCCATGCCCATAACCACCTCGGCAAGCATTTCAGCCATGCCCTCCCGCTCCTTGTCGGAGTATTTAGAAACGGTGGTCTGGTACATCTTGGTGCGTTCCGGGGCATTTACCTTGTCCGTGCTGTTCGAGATCTCAATA